>NZ_JBNHGJ010000009.1:0-121182 GCF_059091165.1 Arthrobacter sp. Hb9-2
CCTGGTGGTCCTGAACGACGTGAACTCGGGCAACGTATGGCTGGTGAACCAGAACATGCAGCTGGTGAACAACTGGGACGACGTCATTCCACCCAAGAACGAATCCGACGAGCAGGACCAGGAATCGGCGGACAACAACACCATCAACGTCCTGCCGGACCGCACCAAACCCAACCGTCCCCCGGAAACCAAGCCCGACGCCGTCGGCGTGCGCCCCGGACGAACCACCATCCTCAGCGTCCTGGACAATGATTCCGACCCCGACGGCGACGTCCTCACCGCCGCCTTGGCGGATACCGGTCCCCAAACCGGAACGCTGGAAAACATCTACGGCGGCACCGCCTTCCAAATCTCCGTCCCGGCCGACGCCAAACCGGGGACCGAGACGTTCAGCTACAACGCCTCGGACGGGCGCGGCCTCTCCGCCGCCGGCCAGGTGACCCTCAGCGTGGCGGCTCCGGAGGAGAACAAACCGCCGCAGTTCAAGCGCGGCGACACCACCACCATGCTGGTGGAACAGGGCAAGACCGTCAGCCAGAACATCCTCACCGACTGGATCGACCCTGACGGCGATGACCTGGTCCTCCTCGACGCCAAGGCTGACAACGACCAGGACCAGGTGAAGGTCCGCCGCGACGGCCTGCTGACCTTCCAGGACTCCGGTGCAACGGCCGGCAAAAAGAACGTGGAAGTCACCATCTGGGACGGCCGCGCCACCGTCACCGGAAAAGTCGTGGTCAACGTCCAGCCGCCCGGAGCGTTGGCGCCGGTAGTCAACGCCGACCACGTCACCGCCGTGGTGGGCCAGGACCTGGTCATCTCGCCGTTGAAAAACGACGTGGACCCCAATGGAGGAGCCCTCCGCCTGGCCCAGGTGGAAGCCAACGGCCCCGCTGAACTGGGCCCTGTGACCGACGGCGGCACCTTTACGTTCCGCAGCACCACCCCCGGCCCCGTCTACCTGACGTACATTGCCAGCAACGGTCCGCAAAGCAGCCAGGGCCTGATCCGCGTTGACGTGGAATCCGGCGACGATACCGGCAACCCGGTTGCCGTCCACGACGTAGCACTGATGCCCACGGGCGGCAGCGTGCTGCTGGATCCGCTGGCCAACGACTCCGATCCTTCCGGCGGTGTGCTGGTCCTGCAGTCCGTGAAGCTGCCGGAAAATTCGACGGCGTCCGTCAGCGTGATCAACCACAGCGTCCTGCGCATCACCGACATCCTGGGAACCAGGGACCCGATTCTCTTCGAATACACGATGTCCAACGGGAAGAAGTCGGCCACCGGCAGCGTCTCCGTGGTGCCGGTCCCGGCGCCCGCCGTGGTGGAAGCACCCCAGCCGAAGCCGGACGAGGTGAACGTCCGCGTCAACGACGTCGTCACCATTCCGGTGCTGGACAACGACACCCACCCGCAGGGCCAGGAACTCACGGTCGATCCGGTCTTGCCCCAGGGCGTGGATCCTTTGGCCGGGAAAAGCTTCGTCTCGGAGAACACCCTTCGGTTCATCGCCGGCAGCCAGCCCAAGACAGTCCGTGCCATCTACAACGCCGTGGACCCGCAGGGCCAGAAGAGCGCCGCGGCGGTGACCATCCATATCCTGCCACTGGAAGGCGCCGAGAACTCGCGCCCGCAGCCGCGCAACCTCACTGCCCGGGTGGTGGCCGCCGGCACTGTCCGGATTCCCGTTCCGCTGGACGGCATTGACCCCGACGGCGACTCGGTGCAGCTGACCGGTATCGACAGCACTCCCGCCATGGGCACGGCGACCGTTGGCAGCAACTTCATCGACTTCACCGCTGCCGGTGACGGCGCCGGCACGGACACGTTCCGCTACAAAGTGGTGGACCGGCAGGGGGCCGTCAATACCGGAACAGTCACTGTCGGCATCGCGCCCCGCGGCGACATCAACCAGAAACCAACGCCTGTGGACGACGAAGTTCGGGTACGCCCGGGGCGCCAGATCGCCGTCGATGCCACCGGGAACGACACCGATCCCGACGGAGACCTGATCCGCATCCTCACGGACGGCATCGAAGCTGACGCTGCCCTCCAGGCAACCGTCAGCAGGACGAGCGGCCGGATTATCCTGCTGGCGCCGGGTGAAGCCGGAACCGTCAATGTGCGCTACACCGTCGCCGACGACAGGGACGCTTCCGCGCAGGCCGCCATTCGCGTCGTGGTGGACAACGAGGTACCCCTCAAGGCCCCCATCGCCCGCGATGACAGGGTGACGTCAGCCCAGACCATGGGGAAGACCGCCGTCGACGTCCCCGTCCTGAAAAACGACGAGGACCCCGACGGCGTGGGCGAGAACCTCAAGATCAGCACCGGGGCCACCACCGCCCGGCCCGGCGCTGAAGGCACCATGATCGTGGACCTCACCGAGCAGCCACAGCTCATTCCGTACACCGTGGAGGACGTGGACGGCCAGCAGTCGACGGCGGTCATCTGGGTACCGGGCCTCGGCCAGCAGCTTCCCACCCTGGCCAAGGACGAGGTCATCGAGGTTGTCGCCGGCCAGTCCGTGGACGTTGACCTCGGCGAATGGGTCAAGGTCCGGGAAGGCCGCTCCCCGCGCTTGACCCAGGCTGACCGGATTAAACTCATTGGTGCCGACGGCGGGGACCCGGTGACCGGTGACGGCACTGGCCTGAAGTACACGGCCGGCACGGACTACGTGGGCCCGGGTTCACTCACATTTGAGGTGACGGACGGAACCGGGCCCGATGATCCTGCCGGGCTGAAGTCCACGCTCAGCATCCGCACCAAGGTGCTGCCGGATCCCAACAAAAACAACCCGCCGGAGCTGCTGGGGGCCAGCGTGGATATCCCCAAGGGCGACTCCGCCAGCACGGACCTCGGGAAGCTGACCTCGGACCCGGACGGCGACGACGTCGAGAGGATGAAGTACGAACTGGTGGGCGGTTCGCCCGCCGGATTCAACGCCAGCGTCGACGGCAAAACCCTGAAGGTCTCGGCTGCCGATTCCAGCGGCACCGGAACCACCGCTGCCGTCCAGGTCAAGGCCAGGGACCCGCGCGGCCTCGAAGCCACCGCAACGTACCAGTTGGCGGTGACCGCTTCGAACCGGCCGAAGCCGGTGGCCAACGACGACCTGGAACCCAATGCGGCTGCGGGCAAGCCCGTGACGGTCAATGTCCTGGCCAACGACGCAAACCCGTTCCCGGAAACCGCGCTGAAGATCATCGCGGCCGGTGCCGAAACGGGCAGCGGCAACGTTGAGGTGAACGGTGATTCCGTGACAGTGACCCCCGCGCCCGGCTTCACGGGAACGATGGTGGTGTCCTACACGGTGTCCGACAAGACGGAGGACCCGTCCCGGCAGGCTACCGCCCGCGTCCGGCTCACGGTCAAGGACAAGCCGGAGGCCCCCGCCACCCCCCAGGCGCAGAGTGTGGGGGACAAGACGGCACTTCTCACCTGGTCCGCCCCGGCGGACCGTGGTTCGCCCATCACCAAGTACACCGTCTACGGCGAGGGCGGGTTCCAGCAGGACTGCCCGGCCAATACCTGCACCCTCAACGGCCTGGTGAACAACACCAAGTACCACTTCCAGGTGACGGCCACCAATGAGTTCGGCGAATCGGACCGTTCACCCGCCTCAGCAGAGGTGCGTCCGGACGTGAAGCCCGATACCCCGCTGGCCCCGTCGCTGAAGTTCGGGGACAAGGAACTGTCCGTCAACTGGACCGCACCGGCCAGCAAGGGATCACCCGTCAAGTCCTACGACCTGGAGATCTCTCCGCCGCCGGCCGGCCAAAACGCACAGATCCAGAACCTGACCGCTGTCAGCTACGTCTGGAAGGGCCTGCAGAACGGCGTCTCCTACAAAGTCCGGGTCCTGGCACGCAACGATGCCAAGGAGCCGTCCGAGTGGAGCCCGTACTCGGCTGCCGAAGTGCCGGCAGGCGTGCCGGCAACGCCTGCAGCCCCCGCGGCTTCCCAAGCGGGTTCCCTTGGTGCGCAAAGCCAGCTGAAGGTCACGTGGACGGCACCAAGCAACAACGGCGACGCCGTCTCGGCCTACACCCTCACCACCCTCCGCGGCGGCGCGGTGGTGTCCAGCCAGCAGGTGGCCGGCACCTCGCAGAACGTCACGGTGGACAACTCCGAGGCCAATTACACCTTCACGGTTTCCGCCACCAACAAGGCCGGAACCAGCGGGACCAGCGCGCAGTCAGCGGCCATCCGGGCCGTAGGCAAGCCCGGAACCGTGGCCGCTCCCACGGCATCACTGGTGGAAACAAGCGGCAATGGCGGCAAGATCGATGTGCGCTTCTCCCAGCTAACGGATGCGCAGCGGAACGGCTCCACCGCCGGGGAAGTCACCTACCGCTACAGCCTGACCTCAGGGGGTGGAACCGGCAGCATTCCTGCCGGTGGAGGTGTGGTGCCCGCCCAAAATGGAACGAATACAGCGGTTGTGGTCTGGGCGGTTTCTTCCCGCAGTTCTGCTGCAGGTGACGCAAGCGCTCCGTCCAACTCCGTCACTCCATATGGCCTCGCCTTCGCTCCCAATGTCACCGGCAGCAACAGCAGCGGCGTTGGAGACAAAACGGTCTCCTGGACCTGGAACCAGCCGGACGGAAACGGCCGCGCCGTAACGGGTTACCAGTACAGCCTGGACAACGGACCGTGGCAGGACACCCAGCAGCGTTCCTTCTCCAAGAGTGTCGGCTTCAGTGAGACCCACAAGCTTGAGGTTCGCGCCATCAGCGGCGGCCAGGCCGGTCGCATTGGCAGCGATACCTCCCGCAGCGGGGCAGAACCACCGCCCCCGGTCCCCACGTCCTGGACCATCACCGCCACACCGGTGCGCAGCTGCACCGAGCCGGGGTATGGCGTCGACAGCTTCCGGGCGGGAAACCCGTCGTCCTGCGTCGGCGGCGGCAAGTGGCTGCCGGAGAACACGCCATCGCAATCGGACTTCTACGTGGTCTGGTACAAGACGTCCGAGAACCCCTCGGGCATCTGGTACCACCTGACCACCGGCCCTGCCGCCGGTAACTATGTCCGGCACGACACCACCAACCGGGACGGCCAGGGTCCGCCCGCGGGCATGCCGCAACGCTAGGCCTACCGACCCCACTTCGAGCACCACCAAGACTGAAAAGGACTTACTCCATGACCATGACCACCGAGCAGGCCGAATGGTTTGCAGGAACCTTCGAGAAGCTTGTTGCCAACGTCGGCCAGGCCGTGCTGGGCAAGGAACACGTCATCCGGCTGACCTTCACCGCCATGCTTGCCGAGGGGCACGTCCTGTTCGAAGACGCCCCCGGCACCGGCAAGACCTCCCTGGCCCGGGCTCTGGCCGCCACGGTGCAGGGCTCCAACAACCGCATCCAGTTCACCCCGGACCTGCTGCCCTCGGATGTCACCGGCGTGACCATCTATGACCAGAAGACGCAGAAGTTCGAGTTCCACAAGGGCCCGATCTTCAACAACATTGTCCTGGCCGACGAAATCAACCGCGCGTCGCCCAAAACCCAGTCGGCACTGCTGGAGGTCATGGAGGAATCCCGGGTCACCGTTGACGGCGTCACCTACTCCGCCGGACGCCCGTTCATGGTGATGGCGACGCAGAACCCCATCGAACAGGCGGGCACCTACCGTTTGCCGGAAGCGCAGCTGGACCGCTTCCTGATCAAGACCTCCATCGGCTACCCGGACCACGCCTCCACCGTCCGGCTCCTGGGCGGATCCAACCTGAAGGACCGGTCCAAGGAGCTTTCGGCCGTCATCACCACCCAGGCAATCGCGGACATGGCGGACCTGGCCGCAACGGCGCACGTGGACACAGCGGTCCTCGAGTACATCTCCCGGCTCTGCGAAGAGACCCGCAGCGCGCCCGAAACCCGGCTTGGAGTCTCCGTGCGGGGCGCACTGGCCATGGTCCGGGCCGCGAAGGTGTGGGCAGCAGCCCAGGGACGCAACTTCGTCCTTCCCGACGACATCAAGGAACTTGCACCGGTGGTGTGGACCCACCGCTTTGTGATAGACCCCGAAGCCGAGTTCTCCGGAGCCACTGCAGAAGCCGTTTTGACCCGCATCCTGGCGGACGTCGCTGCTCCCCAGCAGCGGGCCAGCGCCTGACGCCGCACCCCACCGGCACAACCCAACCCAGCGCAACAACGAAGGCACACATATGTCCAGCGGCACCCCGTTGACCCGGATCGCGGAGCATCTCAAGCAACCCTTCCGCAGGAACGGCCGCCCCACGGCCCTGCACCCCTCGTCCGTCTGGGGCGAGGCCGGCACAACTGCAGGACTCGCCCTGGCACCGGCATGGCGTGCTGCCCGCGCGGCCTGGCTGAAGTACGCGTGGCCGGTACTTTCAGTGGTCAGTGTTCTGGGCTGGTCAGTCCTTGCCACCGCCGTCCTGCTCTGGACAGCCGGACAGGCTTACGGGTGGCAGGAAGCAAAAGCAGCAGCGGTTGCAGCCTTTGTGATGTTTGTGATCGCTGTGGGATTCATCCTCGGCCGTTCCACCTACGCCGTGGTCCTGGACCTCGCCCGGACCCGCGTTGCCGTGGGCGACAGCGCCGTGGGCAGCATCGCTGTTACCAACACCTCGAACCGCCCTCTGCTGCCGGCAGCGGTGGAGCTGCCGGTGGGCGGCGTCACTGCCGTCTTCCACCTGCCCCGCATGAAGCCGCAGCAGGTCCATGAGGACCTCTTCACCATCCCCACCGCACGCCGCGCCGTGATCGTTGTCGGGCCCGTGCGCTCGGTGCGGGCCGACCCGTTGCACCTCCTGCGCCGGCAGGTCCTGTGGACTGAACCGGAGGACCTCTTTGTCCACCCCCGGACCGTTGCCCTTGCCGGCTCCGCCGCCGGTTTCATCCGGGACCTGGAAGGCATGCCCACCACTGAACTATCCAGCGCCGATGTGTCCTTCCATGCGCTGCGGGACTATGTTCCCGGCGATGACAGGAGGCACATCCACTGGAAAACAACAGCACGGACCAACAAGCTGATGGTCCGCCAGTTCGAAGAGACCCGCCGCGCGCACCTTGCCGTCTCGCTATCCATTAACACTGACGAATATGCGTCGGAGGCGGAGTTCGAGATGGCCGTCTCCGCGGCTGCCTCCATTGGACGCCAGGCAATCCGCGAGCAGCGTGAACTGGACGTCCTCACCCAGAGAGGCCCGCTGCGTTGCGAAACCGGCCGGACCATGCTCGATGACATGACCAGGATCGTTGGAGCACCCATGCGCCGCACGGCCGTCGACCTAGCCAGGACGTTGGCTGACACCGTTCCCAACGCCTCGGTGGTCTTCTTTGTTGTTGGCAGCAACGTCACCGCCACCCAGCTCCGGTCCGCCGCCGCGTCCGTTCCGCCCGGGGTCCGCAGCCTCGCCGTCCGTGTCGAGGCCGGCGCGGCATCCAGCAGGGCCAACATCGCCGACCTGACAGTGCTCACCCTGGGCGACCTCGACGATCTCGGCATCGTCCTGCGGAAGGCGGCAGCATGACCTCGGCACCAGGCTTGCGCCCACGCACGCCGTCCGCGCGGCAGCCATCGCGCAACGCGCCGGAATCGGCTTTTGCAGACGGCCAGCCACTCTGGCATTTCCTGCTCGACGCCGGCGCCCTGACCGTGCTCCTGGGGCTGGGCCTGCTTGGGTTCGGGCTCAGCTTCGGCGGTGATCCCTACTACCTCCTGTCCGGATTCGGCGGCATCATCCTGGGCCTGGCCATCGGCGTCCTCAATGCCCACCTGCGCCTTGGGCTGCTTATCACCACCGCCCTTGTCCTCGGCGCCTACCTCGTCTTCGGGACGTTGCTGGCGGTGCCGGACTCGGCCATCGCCGGCTTTGTCCCCACCCTGGACTCGCTCCGAACCCTTCTTTTGGGCATCGTGTTCGCCTGGAAGGACATGCTGACTGTCGGCGTTCCGGTGGGGACAGCGGGTGGTGTCCTCATTGTCCCGTTCCTGGGTTCCCTGGTCGCCGGGCTCGTGGCGGCGGTCCTGACCTGGCGGGCCAGGAGCCCCTACCTCCCGCTGATCCCGGTACTGGTCCTCTTCGTGACGGGTATCGCCTTCAGCACGAACGCAGCCTTCCTCACCCTCGAACGCGGCATCGGCCTGACTGTCCTCGGAATCGCCTGGGCAACGTTCCGCCGGGATGCCCTGCGGAGAAACACGTCCGGGAAAGTCGCGGTCAACAACCCCCAGGCGGATTCCGCCACGCTCCGGCGGGCAAAAATCCGCAGGCTGGGAATGGCAGCCGGCGTCATCGCCGTCAGCGTGGCCGTCACCGCCCTTGCCGCCCCGCTTGTGACTGCCGGGGGAGACCGGAAAGTCCTCCGGAACGTGGTGGTCCCGCCCTTCGATCCCAAGGACTACATCACCCCCTTGGCGAGTTTCCGGACGTTCGTCAAGGACAAGAAGGATGACACCCTCTTTGTGGTCAAGGGGCTTCCGCGCGACGCCCGGGTAAGGCTGGGGGCCCTGGACGCCTTCAACGGCACCAACTACACCATGGACCCCAACGGCTCCGGCAACTTCAGCAAGGTGGGGGATACCCAGTCCATCAACACCCTCGCTGACACCTCCGCTGCGGTTCCCACCAACGAGTACTCCATTGGCATCACCATCGAGGACTACCAGGGCTTCTTCGTTCCCGGCGGCCGGAAGACCACAGGCCTCAGCTTTGACCGGAGCGGTTCCGCGGCAGCCCAGGGCCTGTACTTCAACTCCGGTACCGATACTGCCGTCACTACCAACGGCTTGTCCCGGGGCGATTCGTACAGCGTCCAAGTGTCCGATCCGGTCAAGCTCGAACACGGGCAGCTGACGCAGTACGACTTCGCGCCGGTGTCCCTTCCCGAGGCCGTTGAGGTTCCGCCGGTGGTGGGATCGCAGGCCAACGACCTGTCAGCAGATGCCCCCACCGCCATTGACCGCGTCCGCCAGATCGAAGCCCACTTCCAGAAGACGGGCGCCTTCAGCAACGGACTGGTCAGTGAAGGCCAGCTGCCCAGCGTCTCAGGCCACGGTTCGGCCCGGATCAGGAACCTGCTGACGGCAAAGCAGATGCTCGGCGACGATGAACAGTACTCCGTGGCGATGTCCCTGATGCTGCGCCACCTGGGCATTCCGTCCCGCGTGGTGATGGGCTTCTATCCGGATCCCACCAGCCCCGAAAACGGGGCGGGCGAGGTGAAGATCACCGGCAAGAACGTGCACGCCTGGGTGGAGGTTGCATTTGACCGGGTGGGCTGGGTCAGCTTCGACCCCACTCCGCCCATGGACAACGTCCCCATTCCGCCGGACCCGGAAAACAAGTCCAAGCCCAAGCCGCAGGTCCTGCAGCCGCCGCCACCGCCGCAGGAACCCGCTGACCTGCCGCCGGACTCCTCGCCCGATGCCTTGGACGCGGACCAAAAAAAGAACAACCCCTGGCTGTTCTGGGGAGCCCTGCTGGGCGCGCTGGGCATTGCCCTGATCCCGCTGTCGATCCTCGCCCTGCCGCTGTTGCTGATTGCCCTGATGAAATCACGACGACGGAAGGCCCGTTTCAGGGACGGCGACCCCGCGCAGCGGGTTGGCGGAGGCTGGAATGAGGTGGTGAGCCTTGCCACCGACATGGGAGCCGCCGTCGATACCCGTGCAACGCGCCGCGAAAGCGCCGAAGTGCTCGCCGAGGCATTCCCGTCCAGTGGCGGTACCACCACCATGCTCGCGCGGCGCGCCGACGCATCGATCTTTGGCGCCGGCCAGCCCAGCGAGGACGAGGTCCGCGAATACTGGACAATTGTTGACGGTTCGCTGCAAGAAATGGCGTCCGCCGTGGGGTTCTGGCGCCGGCAGCAGGCGAAGTTCTCTCCCCGCTCACTGCTCGCCGACGCCCGGTATGTCCTTAACCTCCGCGGGACCAGGCTGGCACTGCCGGTCCTGCCGTTGCTTAGGGGAACTGGCCGCCGTCGTCCTTTCGGCAGTGCCACAGGCGAAGTGCCAGCGCCGGAGGCCCCGACGCAAGAATCTAAAATGCAGGGACGCAGGACCCAGTGACGGACGTCACAGTGCGCTGCCCGCACTGCCGGCAACTGGTCCGCGCCGGAGCCGCTTTTTGCACTGCCTGCGGGGCGCCGCTGCCCAACCGGGCAGCGCGCAGCCTCGGCAGGGCTGAGCCGCTGCCGGACCCGCAAGCACCGCCTGCCGCCGCGCGCCCGTCCGGGATTCCCGGTACTATCCCGGTAGTGGAAATGCCCCGGGCGCTTCAGGCTGTGGGCATCGTGAATGCGGGCACGGGCCAGGGGAGCGCCGGCGGGTCCATCGTGCAGGTGGGATCCGGTCCAGGGGGAGGAACGGGAATGGCAGTCAATCTTCAGCTTGTTCCGGCGACGCCGGGCAAGCGGCTTGGCGCTGCCGTCATCGACTGGCTGCCGCCCCTGGCAGTGCTGGTAGTGACGTTTGCCCTTGGCTTCGCCGGAATAACGCGTACCCGAAGCGGCGGGTTCATCATCTACGACACCGCGTCCCTGGTGCTGTTCGGCAGCATTGGCCTGGGACTCACCCTTGTCTACCTGGTGGCTGTGATGGGCACGGAAGCCCGGACGGGCAAAACCCCCGGGAACCTGCTCATGGGGATCCGCAGCGCCGACAATGACGGCTACGCCCCAGGTGCCGGTGCCGTTTTCCTGCGTGGCTTGATAACGGGTGCAGGCATCATCCTGGCGCTGCTCGTCGCGGTCCTCGTGGTGGTCTTCACATGGTTCGAGGCGGCCCTGCTGATCCTCGCCCCGCTGGTGCTGGCGGGTGCGGTCTGGGCGGTGCTGGTGGTGGTTTCGAACACCTGGGACAAAAACGGCACATTGCGTGGGTGGCACGATGCCGCAGCCAAAACGCTGGCCTTTGACGTCAAGGCCGGGCGAAACCCGGTCACCACCGGCGGAATCCAGGGTCCCTACAGCTTTGCGCCCATGAATCTTCCGCCTGTGCAGCAGGTGTTATCGCCGGTGGCCGGTGCCAACGGGCCGAAGGTGATTGATGCCCAGCCGGCCCACACCCGTGTTCAGCACGTGCCGGTGTCCAGCCCTGCAGGAACTCCCCAGGCACCGCAGCCCCACGTCCCGCAGTTCCAGGTCCCGCAGTTCCAGGCCCCGCAGCAGCCCACTGGACTTCATGATTCCGCACCGCTGGCCCGGCACCACCATCCGGACGAGGACGTTGACCGCACCCAGGTCCGCCCGGGAGCGGCCGCCCCTGCGCCCGTAGCAGTTCTCCGTATCCGGCTGGACGACGGCCGCGACTTCCAGCTGGACCGCAGCGTGCTGGTCGGCCGGAACCCCGTGGGCCAGTCGGGCGAACAGCAGGCCCAGCTGCTCGCCGTCGACGACCCTGGCCGCTCCATTTCAAAGACCCACCTCCATCTGCTGACGGACGGAGCCGGTATCTGGGTGACGGACCGGAATTCGACCAACGGCAGCGCCGTGACCACCCCCGACGGACACCGCACGCCACTCCAGCCGGGAGTCCCCGCATTTGTGACCCCGGGATCCAGTGTCCATTTTGGGGACCGCACTTTTTACCTAGGACAGGCATGAACCAACAACCCGCAAGCGTTCCCTCCAGCGTCGAACCGGGGGCAGGGCCAAGCCTGAGCGTCGGTTACGGGACGGACCGGGGACTCCGCCGCGAGCTGAACGAGGATTCCTACATCGCCTCTGACCCTGTATTCGCCGTGGCGGACGGGATGGGCGGCCACGAAGCCGGCGAGATAGCCAGCGGAATGTGTGTCCGCGCCCTCGCCGCAATTCCCCAGCTCGCCACGGGCGAGCGGAGCGTCACGGCAGCCGTCCTTCAGGAGTACCTGGTCCGGGCGGACAGCTCCATCCGCGAGGCCACCGGTGCCCGGGCCGGCACCACCCTGGCCGGTGCAGTCATTGTGGAGCAGATGGGGATGCCCTACTGGCTGGTCATGAACATCGGGGACTCCCGGACCTACCGCCTGAGCCAAGGAAAGTTCGAACAGATCAGCGTGGACCACTCGGAGGTCCAGGAGCTTGTGGACGCCGGGGAGATTACTGCGGAGCAGGCTACCGTCCATCCGCGGCGGCATGTGGTGACGCGGGCGCTGGGTACCGGTGACGAGACGGAAGCGGACTACTGGCTTCTGCCGGTGGAGGAGGGGGACCGCATCCTCATCTGCTCCGACGGGCTGACCGGCGAGCTGACGGACGAGCATATCTTCCGGATCCTCAGCACCGTGGGCCATCCTCAGGACGCCGTGGATGAACTGATCCAGGCCTCCCTCCGCAGCGGCGGCAGGGACAACGTGACGGCGATCGTGGTGGACGCCCGGAACGTGCTGAACGACGCCGGTGTAGCCGCTACAGCCCCGCGCCCGGACGCAGCCGAGGACGAAGTGACGCTGCCCCGGTCGCAGCCGGCCCAGCAGGCGGCCCAATCACCAGCAGCCGCGCCACCACCAGTCCCGCCATCAGCGCAGCCCGCGCCGGATTCCGCCCCTGCCAGCGAAAGCGGGGACCCGGGCGATGGCAGCCACTAGTTACCTTCCCGGGACCTGGCTCGGTATTGTCCGCTCCCGCACCGCCGTCCTCCTGGGACCGGACACCCCGCCCGCCCTGGTTGCTGCACTCTGGGACCTGCTGGCAACCCGACCGGAGGTGCACGAGGTACTGCATGCAGTGACGAACAGCCGCGGGGGATCCCTGGCGAACATCCCTTCGTTCGGCCTTCTCGACTTCACCGGCCCCCTTCGCGTGTTCCTGCGCGGGGACCTGGACGTGACAGTGCACTCTCCCGACGGCGTGGTGGAGCTTAGCGGCCGGGACGTCACCACTTGGACCGAACGGCGCCTCGCGTTGCCCGGACTGTGCCATCTGACGATTCCGGCTGCCGGAGGCACCGCGCATGACGGCCTCCCGGAGCTGCCGCTGACCGAAGGGGTGGTACTGCTGCAGTCCCTGCTGCTTCCGGAAGAGCCCGGAACTCAAGGTGCCGCTGCCACCACCGGCGCCGTAGCGCTTGAAGCCGTAGCCGTTAAAGCCTCGGGCGACGATGTCTCGGTCCAGCCTGAGCAGGAACTCCAGCCTCAGCAGGAAGTCCAGCCTCAGCTGGAAGCCAGGATTCAACAGGAGCCCCAGCCGGCACCTGAACCTGCGGAACAAGGGGAAGCCGCAAATCTTCCAGAGCTAACCGTCGCACCCGAGCACGGCGCCTCGGCTGAGACGGTCTACGCGGTGATTGATGAGGATTTCGAGGAACCCGGGGCAGCCGATGGCGTGACGGCTTCCGCCGGCGCAGCATCCGACGGCGCCACAGGGTCGGACGGCACCGCATCCCACGGCGCCACAGGTTCGGAAGCCAAGGCAGTGCAGGAGGGCAGCTCTTCCGACGGTGTCACAGGGTCGGCCGGCACGGCCCCGGCCAGCGACGTGACCAGCTCCTACGACCACCTGTGGGAGCGGACCGTCATACGCCATATCGAAGATGCCGCGGTGCGCGAAGATCCTGACGCTGACTCTGGCGAGGAAGCCGTGGAGGAGGCGGCGCCACCGGCAGACGCCACTGACTCCGCGCCTTCCGGGCAGGGAAGCAACCCGCCGGAGGAGGGAGTGGACCAGGTGGCGGCGGCAGCCGGGGCCCCTGCCGCATCCGTTCCTGCCGCCGGCGAACACGGCAAACCTTCCCCGCCATCCCCTGCCGGTGGCCTTATCGATTCCGTGCCGTGGCGGACAGGCGGACCGGACAGCCAACCGGCACCGGCAGCAGCCCTGCCACCCCTTCCCGTATCGGCAGCGCCGTCACCTGTACCGGCAGTCCTGTCACCAGCACCGGCAGCGCCGTCACCAGAACCAGCAGCCCTGTCAGCAGCACCGGCAGCGCTGTCGCCGACGCTGGCTGCAGTCCCCGCGGTTGGTGAGAGAGGGTCCGCGAAACCAGCGCCGCAGGCCGTGATCGGCGACGACACAGATCACGACGGGCAGACGGTCATAAAAAGCCAACTGCCGGGAATGTCCTCCCGTCCTGCAGCGGCAGTGATTGATGCTTCCTCAGGGCCCCTGGTCCTCGCCCGGGTCTGCCCGCAGAACCACGCGAATCCACCCACCAGCGCCCACTGCGCCACCTGCGGCGCTGCACTGCTACCGGACGCCGTTCAGGTTGCGCGCCCCCGCCTGGGACGGATGCGCATCTCCACCGGAGAACTGGTGGACCTTGACCAGTCGCTGGTGATCGGCCGGCAGCCATCGGTTTCCCGCGTCCAGGGTGGGGTGATGCCCCGGCTGGTCCAGGTTGCCAGCCCCGGCGGAGACATTTCCCGCTCACACGTCGAAGTCCGGCTTGAAGGCTGGCACGTGATGCTCTGCGACCTGAAGGCCACCAATGGAACCGTCCTGGTCCGGGAAGGCCAGGCCCCGCGCCGCCTGGCCCAGAACGAGATGGCCATCCTGCTTGACGGCGATATCGCAGAACTGGGAGAGAACATCTCGCTGCGCTTTGAGGAGATTCCTTGAGTTCCAAACGGCCGCCTGCGCCGCCCCCCCACATTCCGGGATTCACGTATATCAGCCTGCTCGGGTCCGGCGGGTTCTCCGACGTCTACCTCTATGAGCAGGACAGGCCCCGGCGCAAGGTGGCCGTCAAAGTGCTGCTCTCGGACTTGAAAACCGAGGGCGCCCGCCGCCGCTTCGAGTCCGAAGCCAACCTGATGGCCCAGCTGTCCTCCCACCCCTACATCGTCACCATCTTTGAAGCTGAGGTGACCGACTCCGGGCATTCCTACCTGGCCATGGAGTACTGTTCCCGGCCCAGCCTGGACGTGCGGTACCGGCGGCAGCGGTTCAGTGTGGACGAAGTGCTGGCGGTCGGCATCCAGGTGGCGTCCGCCGTCGAAACAGCCCACCGCGCGGGTATCGCCCACCGCGACATCAAGCCCGCCAATATCCTGGTGACTGACTACAACCGTCCGGCCCTGACCGACTTTGGGATCTCCGGAACCCTCGCCGGCGACAGCGACGACGAGTCCGGGATGTCCATTCCCTGGTCCCCGCCGGAACAGTTCTCCGGCGGCAATGTGGACGGCGTCATGGTGGACGTGTGGGCCCTCGGCGCAACGCTGTACACCCTGCTGGCCGGCCGGTCGCCTTTTGTGATGCCGGGCGCGGACAACTCCCAGCGCGAGCTGATCAACCGGATCAGCAACATTCCGGTGCCGCAGCTGGGGCGGGCCGACGTCCCCGAATCGCTGGAACTGGCCCTGTCCACGGCCATGGCCAAGTCCCCTCAGTCCCGCTACTCGTCCGCGCACGCCTTCGCCTTGGCCCTGCAGCGCATCCAGGCTGAGCTCAACCTCTCGGTAACGCCCTTCGAAGTCCTCGAGGAGCCGCACCAGGAGGACAGCCACCCGGACGACGGCTTCGAGGAAACCCGCGTCCGGAGCATCGCGGCCATCGATCCTGAGGGGACGGGCAGTGCCCCCACCTTCCCGGCACGCACGTGGCCGGAAGCCCCGGCAGCGGAAGCCCCGCCGCCGCGGTTTACCCCGCCCGCCGCCCTGGCGCCCGTGGCTCCGTTTGTTCCCTCACCCCGGCCGCAGGAGGGGGCACAGTCCACAGTCCTGCGCGGTGCTTCCGGCAGCACCACGGCAGCCGCCCACGGGAAGGCTCCCGACGCCGGCCCCCTGGGCGGTGCTGACGTTGCAGACACCACCGTCCACCGCCCGGCACGCAGCGGGCAACCGGCAGAGGCTCCGGCTCCCGGCGCGGACCACGGAAAGCGCAACCTGTGGCTGGCCGCGGCCGGCGGAACCCTCTTGGCCCTCGCTGCGGTGGTGGGCATCGTGATGGCCAACGCCGCACCGGAGGAACCCAAGGCAGTTCAAAGCCAGGAAGCCAGCAGGCCGCCCGCCGATGCCCTGGACAACGGCACCGTACCGGACGTGGAAGGCCTCACCGGAACCGTGGGCGGCGACGGTGACGCCTCCTTCACCTGGGTTAACCCGCAGCCCAAAGAGGGCGACACCTACAAATGGCGGGTCTACACCATCGGCGGCGGCGGGGAATACCAGTCCGTCGCGCAGCCTTCCGTGCGGGTGAAAACCAATCCGTCGGGGGAGACCTGCGTCCAGGTGATGATCGTCCGCTCGGATGGGGCCTTCTCCCCGCTGGAAGCGGGCTCCATCGCCTGCACCGGCAGATGAGCCGCCGCCCTTCCGGGCAAACAGCAGAAGCGGGAACCAGCACAAACAGCAGCAGCACAATCAGCAGCAGCACAATCAGCAGCATGACGACGATACGCAAAGTTCTTGCCGACGAGGAGGCACGGAAAATGGGGGATCTGGCAATAGATTTCTGTGGTGAGTGGTACGAGCCATCGGACGAGGACGTCTTCAACATTGGCCGTGAAGGCGACCTTGAGGTGGACGACAACCCGTACCTGCACCGGCAGTTCCTGCAGGTGGCCCGCTACGACGGAATCTGGTGGCTCAGCAACGTGGGCAGCATGCTCTCGGCAACTGTGGCGGACGGTTCGGGCGGCATGCAGGCCTGGCTCTCGCCCGGTGCCCGGATCCCGCTGGTCTTCAGTCACACCAACATCATCTTCACGGCAGGGCCCACCACCTACGAATTCGCCGTGCACCTGAAAACGCCGTCCTTCCGCCAGGAGGCGCGGGACGAGGACAGCAACGGCGATACCACCATCGGTCCGGTGGTGTTCACCGACTCGCAAAAGGCGCTCATCGTAGCGCTCGCCGAACCCATGCTCCGTCGCGAAGGGACCGGGTTCAGCGCCATTCCATCCTCGGCCGCGGCCGCCAAGACGCTCGGCTGGGCGCTGACGCGCTTTAACCGCAAGCTCGACAATGTGTGCGACAAGCTGGACCGGGTGGGCGTCGCAGGCCTGCGGGGAGGCGGCGGGAAACTTGCCACCAACCGACGCGCCCGGCTCGTGGAACACGCCGTCACCTCGCACCTCGTCACGGCCGATGACCTGTACCTCCTCGAGAAGATGAGGGGCGTGGACGAAGGATGAGGATCCGGCTGACACTCCGCCGGGATCCGGCCGAGGCCAAGGACCTCGCCATCACCGTCGACGGCCTCGCGACTGTGGCCGATGTGGCAACAGTGCTTTGGGTGGCGGACCCTGCCCGCAAGGGAACACCGCCCCCGGAGAACCTCTCGCTGCGCATCGAAGCAGCGTTTGTGGGCGGCGGCATGCGCGGCAACATCCTCACCCGCGAGGAGAACCTCCTTGAATCCGGGCTGCGGCCCGGCTCCGTGGTGTCACTGGCGCAGGTCAGCGAGCGCTTCGGCGCTCCGGGGGCGAACCGCGGCCCGGCGGCCGCCACCCTTCGCGTCCTCTCAGGCCCCGACGTCGGCAGCGAATTTCCGCTGCCTTCCGGTACCAGCTACATCGGCCGGGACCGGGACGTGGACATCCGGCTGACGGATCCACTGACGTCCAAACGCCACGCCCGCATCACGGTAGGGGAGACCGTGGAAATCGTGGACACCAACTCGGCGAACGGGCTCCTGATGGATGGCCTTGCGGTGACGCGTGCCACGCTCAACTCCTCGGATACCGTGACCCTGGGCGACACCACCATCACTGTGGTTCCGCTGGGCCATAACCGGGCAGCAGCGCCGACGTCGCCCCTGGTGGACTTCAACCGGTCACCGCGCGTCGTTCCCCGGTTTGAGGAACCCAAACGCGTGCTGCCGGCCGGTCCGAAGCGTCCGGAAGACAACCCGTTCCCGTACATCATGATGATCGCTCCGCTGCTGATGGGCGCCGTGATCTTCGCCGTTACCAGCAACCCGCTCTCGGTGCTGTTCATGATGATGATGCCGCTGTTTGTCCTGGGCCACTATGTGGACCAGAAGATGCGGACCCGGCGCCAGCAGAAGGAACAGCTCAAGCACTTCCGCGCTTCCATGGCCGCATTCCGGGAGGACATCACCGAACTCCAGCACGTGGAACGCGCCGTCCGGCTGCAGGAAGCACCTTCCGTCAGCGACACCGTTGACGCCATTTACAAACTGGGTCCGCTGCTCTGGACCCACCGGCCCGAGCACCAGGGGTTCCTGGGCCTGCGTTTTGGCCTGGGTACTGCCCCCTCGCGCATCCACATGGAGGAACCGCCGAACAATGACACCGAGGCGGAGTACGCCCGCGAAATCCAGGACTGCCTCAGACAGTTCCGGGACATCGAGGGCGTTCCGGTGGTGTCCCAGTTCAGGACGGCCGGCTCGCTGGGCATCGCCGGTGCCCGCGGGCTGGTGGACGACGTGGCACGCGGCATGGTGCTCCAGCTTGCCGGCTTGCACTCGCCGGCCGAAGTGGTGCTCACGGCCATCACGTCCGCCCAGTCCCGGGAACGCTGGAACTGGCTGCAGTGGCTCCCGCACGTAGGTTCCGGGCACAGCCCCCTGTCCGGTGACCACCTTGCTGCCGGTTCTGCCGGCGGCGCATCCCTGGTGGCCCGGCTCGAGGACCTGGTGGAGGCCAGGGAGGCTGCCGCGAAACGGGCCGGTCCGGACCTTCGCCCGGGGCTGGACCCGGCCAAGCACGAGGTGGAGGAGCCAGTGGTTCCTGCGGTGCTCGTCATTGTGGAGGACGACGCCCCCGTGGACCGGGGGCGGCTCACCCGGCTTGCCGAACGCGGACCCGACGCCGGCGTCCACGTGCTCTGGGTTGCCACCAGCATCCAGGCACTGCCTGCTGCCTGCCGCGACTTCATGGCGGTGGACGGCGAGCACGGCACCACCACCGGGCAGGTGCGCCTTGGCCGTCACACCTATCCCGTCAGCTGCGAAAGCGTGGATGCGGAGCTTGCCGCCCAGCTGGCCCGGATGCTGACTCCGGTGGTGGACGTGGGCAAGCCCGTCACCGACGACTCCGACCTCCCGCGCGCCGTCTCCTATGCCACGCTGATCGGCAAGGACTTCCTGGACAACCCCCAGGCCATTGCCGAGCGCTGGACGGAAAACAACTCAGTGCACGCCAGCGCCGTGGCCAACCGCAAGGACAACGGCACGCTGCGGGCCCTGGTGGGCTCCAAGGGTATTGAGCCGCTCTACCTGGACCTGAAGAACGAAGGCCCGCACGCCCTGGTGGGCGGAACCACCGGCGCCGGCAAGTCCGAGTTCCTGCAGTCGTGGGTGATGGGCATGGCGGCCGCCTACAGCCCGGACAGGGTCAGTTTCCTGTTCGTTGACTATAAAGGCGGAGCGGCGTTCGCGGACTGCATCAACCTGCCCCACACCGTGGGGCTGGTAACGGACCTTTCGCCGCACCTGGTCCGCCGCGCCCTCACCTCGCTCCGCGCCGAACTCCATCACCGCGAGCAGCTGCTGAACCGCAAGAAGGCCAAGGACCTGCTGGCACTGCAGCGCGAGGCCGATCCGGAAGCCCCGCCGTACCTGATCATCATCGTGGACGAATTCGCGGCGCTCGCCAATGAGGTTCCGGAGTTCGTGGATGGCGTCGTGGATGTTGCAGCACGCGGGCGATCCCTGGGCCTGCACCTCATCCTGGCCACCCAGCGGCCGGCCGGTGTAATCAAGGACAGCCTGCGGGCCAACACCAACCTCCGGGTGGCGCTGCGGATGGCGGACGAGGACGACGCCACGGACATCCTCGGCGTCCCCGATGCGGCCTACTTCGACCCCTCCATTCCGGGCCGTGGCGCAGCGAAGACCGGACCCGGCCGGATCCAGGGCTTCCAGACCGGCTACGCCGGCGGCTGGACCACGGACAGGCCCCAGCGGCCCCAGATCGACGTCGTCGAAATGGCCTTCGGCTCCGGATCCAGCTGGGAGGCGCCCGCCCCCGAAAAGCCGGAAGTTGAGGCGCCGGCCGGCCCCAACGACATCGCCAGGATGACCGCCACCATCGTTCGTGCCGCCGATTCACTCGCCATCCGCCCGCCGCGCAAACCCTGGCTGGACGAGCTGGCCAAGACCTACGACTTCTCCAGGCTGCCCAACCCCCGCACGGACGAACAACTGCTTCTTGGGGTGGCAGATGACCCCGTCCGCCAGGACCAGCCCACCGTCTTCTACGAACCGGACAAAGACGGCAATATGGCCATCTACGGTACGGGCGGATCAGGCAAATCGGCAGCCCTCCGGGGTATTGCCATTGCCGCCGCGGTAACCCCCCGGGGCGGACCTGTCCACGTCTACGGGATCGACTGCGGATCCTCGGGGCTGCGGATGCTTGAGGAGCTGCCCCACGTTGGAGAGATCATCAGTGGCGACGACGTCGAACGCGTCGGGCGCCTGCTGCGCCTGCTGCAGGACATCGCCGAGCAGCGCTCGGCGGCCTTCGCAGAGGTGCGTGCGTCCACCATCGTGGAGTACCGGAAGCTTGCCAACAGGCCCGGGGAGAAGCGGATCTTTGTCCTGGTGGACGGGATGTCCGCCTTCCGGGACCTGTACGAACACAGCCGGCTGTCCGCACTGTGGGACATCTTCCTCCAGCTGGCCACGGACGGCCGGGCCCTGGGCATCCACCTGGTGGTCACGGGGGACAGGCCCAATGCGGTCCCTGCCTCCCTGCTGGCTTCCATCCAGCGCCGCCTGGTGCTGCGCCTGTCCTCGGAGGACGACTACATTTCCTTGGACGTCCCCCGGGATGTGCTTGGGGCCGGATCGCCGCCCGGCCGGGGCTTGCTGGACGGCCTGGAAGTCCAGCTCGCCGTCCTGGGCGGGAACTCCAACCTTGCCCTGCAGGCGCGGGAGGTGCACAAGCTCAGTGAAGCGATGCTGCGGCAGGGCCTGGATGCCGCTCCCGGCGTTGAGCGGTTGCCGGACCAGGTGGACCTGGACGTCCTTCCTGCAGGCGGTCCCGACGTGCCCGTCATTGGTGTGGACGACGAAACGCTCCAGCCGGCCGGGATCATGGCAAGGGGCCCGCTGCTCCTCGCCGGCCCACCCGGTGCAGGCCGGACCGTCGCACTCGTGACCCTCGCCTACGCCCTCCGCCGGTCCAACCCCGGGACGGAGCTTATCTACATCGGGGCCCGGCGGTCCGCCGTCGCCTCCTTGCCCATCTGGAACCGCTCGGTAGTGGGTGCCGACGACGTGGCTGAGGTGGTGGAAGACCTGGTGGAGCATTCCTCCGGGAACCCGGGCGCGCTGGGAATCTTCATCGAGGGGCTGACGGAGTTCACGGACACCCTGGCCGAATCCGGGGTGGGCCAATTGGTCACCGCATCCATCAAGGCCGACCAGTGGGTCGTCGGGGAATCCGAAACCTCCACCTGGTCCTCGGCCTGGTCTTTGGCGCAGCCCTTCAAATCGGGCCGCCGGGGACTGCTGCTGAACCCTGGCGATATCGAGGGCGACAGCCTTTTGAACACGTCCTTGGGCAGGGTCAGCCCGGATTTCATCCCCGGCCGGGGGTACGTGGTGGGCCGCGGAAAGGCGCGCAAAATCCAGGTGGCATTGCCGCCCGAAGACAGGGACTGACGCGCAGGCAACTGCAGGGCCGCGGGGCCGGAGGATTTGCGGCCCTGCAGCGCGGTGTAGAAGACTACCGGGAACACCAGAAAGCCGCGGTGGGGGGACTGCGCGCATCGAAAGGTAGCAATGACCCCGTCCGCACAGGTCCTCCGCATTGCCTCGGCGTCGGCATCAGCAACGGTTCTGGCGATCTCGGTGGGCCTCTTTCCAGGGGGCCCGGCAGCAGCTGATTCTCCGGATCCAACGCCTGCCGCCACACCATCTTCCACGCAGGCTCCCGCCGACTGCCAGCTGATTCTCTGCCTGCCTGTCCTCGGGGAAGATTCGACGCCCACGCAGACTGAGCGGCCGCGGAAGGCAAAGGAGCCGGCACCCCCGCCAGCTCAGCCCGCAGCCCCCGCACCGGCGGAGCAGCCTGCCGCGCCTGCTGCGCCTCCCGCAGTGGTTCCCGCTCCAGCCGCCCCTTCAGCTGCTCCGGCGCCGGAAGAGGCTGACCCGGCCCAGGCTGCCCCCGAAGACTCCACACCGAGCGCCGGCCCCTCGCCGTCGACCGGCCCCACCAGCGCCTCGAACTGGAACACCCCGGTCACGAAATCGGCCAAGGCGACGCAGGTGGCTGCCGTTTCCCCTGCGGACGGCCGGGGCCCGGGTGGTCCGGAACTCTTGCCAATCACGGCCGGCGTCTTGCTGGTGGGCGTGGCCAGCGCCGCCTTCACGTGGTGGGGCAGGCAGCGCGTCGGAGCGCACTGACCTGTCCAGGCATCGACGGCGTCCCCAATGCCAGGCAGCCCTGCTGCCAGCGTCAAGCTGCCGGGGTAGGGCAAGATAGGTCTGTGAGCACAGGACCAGGCCCCTTAAAACAGACCGCCACCCGGACCGCCGCCCCCGGCGAACCGGAAGCCATCCCCAGTGAGTCGGTCCGCGAGGAATACGAAAACCTCGTCGACCTCGTCCGGAAGTACCGGTTCGCGTATTACCAGGAGGACACACCCCTGGTCTCCGACGCCGAGTTCGACGAACTCTTCCGGCGGCTGGAGGAGATTGAGGCCCTACATCCGGAGCTGGTGTCCAACGACTCACCCACACAGGAAGTGGGAGGGGAAGTCTCCGCGGCCTTCGCCGCCGTGGAGCACCTGCAGCGGATGTACAGCCTCGAGGATGTCTTCTCCCTCGAGGAACTCGAGGCCTGGCTCACCAAAGCATCGGCCGGCATCGCCAAACTCGGCGACGGCTCGCAGCAGCCGGCGTGGCTGACCGAACTGAAGATCGACGGCCTCGCAGTCAACCTGCTGTACCGCGATGGCAAACTGGTGCGCGCCGCTACCCGTGGTGACGGCACCACCGGTGAGGACATCACCCACAACGTGCTTACCATCCAGGAGATCCCGCAGGAGTTGAGCGGGCAGGGGTTTCCTGCGGAGATGGAAATCAGGGGCGAGGTGTTTATCCCGTCGCAGGCGTTCGTTGAGTTCAATGAAGCCCTGATCGAAGCCGGCAAAGCGCCCCTGGCCAACCCCCGCAACGCCGCGGCCGGTTCACTCCGCCAGAAGGACCCGGCCGAGACGGCCAAGCGGCCCCTGAAGATGTTCGTTCACGGCATCGGTGCCCGTGAAGGACTCCAGGCGCGCAGCCAGTCCGAAACCTACGACTTACTGAGGGACTGGGGCCTGCCGGTCAGCCCCTATTCCGAAGTGCTGGGGAGCCTGGACGAGGTCCTTGGCTTCATCAAACGGTACGGGGACAAGCGCCACAAACTGCTGCACGAGATTGACGGCATCGTGGTCAAGGTTGATGATTTCGCCACCCAGCGTGCCCTCGGCAACACCACCCGCGTGCCCCGGTGGGCCGTCGCCTACAAATACCCGCCCGAGGAAGTCCACACCAAGCTCCTGGACATCCAGGTCAACGTGGGCCGCACCGGACGCGTCACGCCCTTCGGCATGATGGAGCCCGTCAAAGTCGCCGGCTCCACGGTGGAGATGGCCACCCTGCACAACCAGGACGTGGTTAAGGCCAAGGGCGTGAAAATCGGCGACGTCGTCGTACTGCGCAAGGCGGGCGATGTCATCCCGGAAATCGTGGGCCCGGTCCTGGCCCTGCGCGATCAGCAGGATCCTCCGGTCCGCGACTTCGTGATGCCCACCGAATGCCCTTCCTGCGGCACGCCCCTGGCCCCGGCCAAGGAGGGCGATGTGGACATCCGCTGCCCCAACTCAAAGTCCTGCCCTTCCCAACTGCGCGAGCGGGTGTTCCACCTCGCCGGCCGCGGTGCTTTCGACATTGAAGCCCTCGGCTGGGAAGCGGCCATCGCCCTGACCCAACCGGCGGAACCTGACGTGCCGCCGCTGACCACCGAGGCGGCACTGTTCGACCTCACCCCGGAGCTGCTGGCCGAGGTGAGGATCCAGCGTGAAAAGCGTTCCAAGGGTGTGGCCACCGGGGAATACGAGCTGGTGCCGTACTTCTACAGCAAGGGCACTGCGAAATCGCCGTCCAAGCCCACCGCCACCACGGAGAAGCTTTTCCGCGAACTCGAGAAGGCTAAAACCCAGCCCTTGTGGCGGGTGCTGGTGGCGCTGTCCATCCGCCACGTTGGGCCGCGTGCCTCCCGTGCGCTGGCCACGGCCTTCGGCACCATGGACGCGATCCGGAAGGCATCGGAGGAGGAATTGGCCCACGTGGACGGCGTGGGACCCACCATCGCCGCCGCGCTGAAGGAATGGTTCGCCGAGGACTGGCACCTGGAAATTATCGACCGGTGGGCCGCAGCCGGCGTCAGGATGGAAGACGAGCGGGACGAATCCGTGCCCCGCACGCTGGACGGACTAACAGTGGTGGTCACCGGCTCGCTGCCGAACTTCAGCCGGGACGAGGCGAAGGAAGCCATCCTCATCAGGGGCGGCAAGGCCTCAGGTTCCGTCTCCAGGAACACCAGCTACGTGGTGGCTGGCGAGAACGCCGGCACCAAACTGGACAAGGCAGAGCAGCTTGGCGTTCCAGTCCTGGACGAGGACGGCTTCCGGCTACTCCTGGCCGGCGGTCCGGCAGCACTGGGAGACACGGCAGCACTGGGAGACACGGCAGACGGAGCCGCGGCGGAGGCAACCCCGTGAGCGGCGGTAATCCTGGAAGCGGCGTTCAGGGAGCCGGTGCCCAGGTATCGCCCGCCGGGTTGCTGGAGGTAGCCAAACGGGCTGCCGCCGCCGGCGCCGGAGTCCTGGCCAGCCGCAGCGCCGAGGCACTTCAGGCCAGCAACAAGGGCGACGCCGGCGATTGGGTCACCGCTTTCGACGTCGCCGCAGAGCACGCGGTCCGGGACGTCATTTCCGCGTCCCGTCCCAACGACAGCATCACCGGTGAAGAGCACGGAACCACCAGGCCGGCGGCGGCCACGGGCTACCGCTGGTCCATCGACCCGCTGGACGGCACCACCAACTTCATCCGCAATATCGTCTACTACGGCACCTCGGTGGCAGTGGCCGATG
Organism: Arthrobacter sp. Hb9-2; assembly: GCF_059091165.1. Lineage (NCBI taxonomy): Bacteria > Bacillati > Actinomycetota > Actinomycetes > Micrococcales > Micrococcaceae > Arthrobacter > Arthrobacter sp. Hb9-2. The sequence continues at coordinate 24,959 of NZ_JBNHGJ010000009.1, forward strand.
CCGACGGCGTCTGGCTGGCCGGCGTCGTGAATGCCCCTGCGTTGGGGCGCGTGTACTACGCTGCCCGCGGCGAGGGTGCGTGGCTGGAGGAATACGGCGCCCTGACCCGGCTCCAGGGGCCGGTCCCCGGGCGCAAGGGCCAGATCCTCGCAACCGGGTTCAACTACGACCCGCAGGTCCGCTCGGAGCAGGCCGCCCAGTTCGCCGAACTGCTGGAGGGTTTTGCGGACGTCCGCAGGCTGGGGTCAGCCGCTTTGGACCTGTGCCTGGTGGCGGACGGCACCCACGACGCGTTCGGCGAGCGGGGGCTGAACGAGCACGATTTTGCAGCCGGGGCCCTGATCGCCGAGGAAGCCGGCTGCTGGGTCCGCCGCCCCCGGCTGACCAGTCCGCTCGACGGCGGGCCCAGCGACCAGGAACGCCTGGACGCCTGGACCTGCGCGGCGAGCCTGGAGTTGTCCGGCAAGTTCCCCCTCTGACAGCGGCATCTGCCGGTCCTGGCCCGCTTGCCGGGCCCGGCGTGATAGTTCAGTCACGGAAACCCCCGTTTTGCGCACTGCTACTGGCTGGTAGCACTACCATTGACGGGTGCATTCGCAGATAACTGTCCGTCCCGCCGTCGAAACCGATTTCGACGCCGTTGCCCGCATCACCAGGGATTCCTACCTGGCCGCCGGGTACTTTGACGACGCCGACCACCCCTACATGCGCAAAGTCCAGGACGTTGCACTGCGGGCAGGCCAGGCAACCGTGTGGGTGGCCGAACGGGCAGGGCAGGTGGTCGGGTCCGTCACGCTTGCTCGCGCCGGCGAGCCCTACGCGGACATCGCCCTGCACGATGAGCTGGAGTTCCGCATGCTGGTGGTGGACCCGGCCGTGCAGCGCAGCGGTGCCGGCAAGGCCATGATGGCGGCCATTCTTGAACACGCCAGGGAACTGGACGGGGTCAAGGGCGTGTCCCTGACTACCGGGAGCACCTGGGAAAGCGCCCGCGGCCTGTACAACAAAACCGGGTTCGCCAGGGTCCCGGAACGGGACTGGTTCGTGCCCGGCACTGACATAAAACTGCTGGTTTACCGGCTGGACCTGTAGCCGCCCTAAAGTGGTGCCGACTCACTCCAGCTTCGAAAGGCCCACCATGCGCAAAACCTTCGGCACCGGCTCCGTTTGGGAACAAACCCTCGGCTACTCCCGGGCGGTCCAGGTGGACAACACCCTCTACATTTCCGCCACCGCCGCAAGCGGCGAGGATGGCATCGTGGGCAATGACTTCTACACGCAGACCCAGTTCATCCTGCAGAAGCTCGGCAAGGTCCTCGCGGACGCCGGCTTCGGTTTCGAGGACGTGGTGCAGTCCAAGCTGTACCTGACGGACATCAGCCAGTGGGAAGAAGCGGGGCGGGCCCACGGCGAGGTGTTCGGCGACATCCGGCCCACCCTGTCCCTGGTCCATGTCCTTCCGTTCCTGGATCCGGAGATGCTGGTGGAAATCGAGCTCGTGGCGCAGAAGAGCGCCAGCTAGCTCTGTACCCTTCGGGTTACGGGACCACCGGCAGGCCGTAGCGGTGCTCCGGCCTGCCGGTGGTCCCGTAGCGAAGCTGGATATCCACTGCGCCGTCGTCGGCCAGCGAGGACAGGTACCGCTGCGCCGTGGCCCGGGAAACACCCACCCGGCCGGCCACTTCCGCCGCCGAATACTGCTCACCCGGCACCAGCGATTCAAGCACCGCTGCTTCCGTCGCCGAACGGGGCTTTGACGACGGCGTGACGTCGCCGGGGATCAGGGCGCGCTTGGCCCGCTCCACCGCATCCTGGTCCAGGGCGCCGGGCTGGCCCAGCAGGCGCCGGTAGCGTGCATAGGAGCGCAGCTGCTGAGAGAGTGACTCGGACGTGAACGGCTTCAGCAGGTAGCCCAGTGCGCCGCGGCGGAACGCCACCCGGATGGAGGCAGCGTCTGAGGCCGCGCTGAGGATCACGGTGTCCACATCCAGTTGCTGCAGCAGGTCCAAGCCGGAGGCGTCCGGGAGATAGACGTCCAGCAGCACCAGGTCCGGCCGTAGGCTGTGGATGGCCTGGAGCGCGAGCGACGCCGTTCCCACCGGTGCCAGCGCGAGGAAGCCCGCCACCGAATCCACATAGGCGGCGTGCAGCTTCGCGACGTGGAAGTCGTCATCCACGATCAGCACCCGAAAGTCCTCAGCCATCGTGGTCCTTTCCGGGCGCGTCCTTCAGCCCTGCGTCCGTCTGTTCTGCATTTCTGATTCCGGCTGTTGTGCCGGGGAGCGTGGCCATAAAGACGGCTCCAGGCCCGCCGCGGGTGCCCGGATCCAGCAGTTTAACGTCGCCGCCGCGTCGCCGGGCCAGCTGCCGCGCCAGCGCCAGCCCGAAGCCCTGGCCGCCGCCTGCACGGACGGGACCGGAAGCGGTGGTGAACCCCTCGGCGAAAACGGCTTCCGCATCCGTACCCTCGGCCAGCCCATCGCCAGAGTCCGCGACCACCACGTGGAGGGTGCCGCCGTCGTCGCCCGGGTCATCCATGACTTCCAGTTCAACCCAGCGCTCCGGAGCTGAGCCCGCAACGGCGGCGTTGACTGCGTTATCGATCAGGTTGCCCAGTACGGTGGTAACGTCCTGGGCGTCGGTGACCTGGCCGCGTACCAGGGTTTCCGGTCCGATGCGCAAGGCCACGCCCCGCTCGTCGGCCTCCACCCCCTTCGCGCCCACGAAGGCCTGGAGGTAAGGGTCCTGAAGCAGCTCGGCCTGGTCTACCGGGAACTTCAGCGGTCCCGTCGCCGCCAGCCGCGCAAGGTACTCGCGTGCCTGCTGGTGCTCTCCGATGCTCATGAACCCGGCGATGGTGTGCAGCTGGTTGGCGAACTCATGGCGCTGTGCCCGCAGCGCGGTGGACATGGTGCCCACGGCGTCCAGCTGCCGGGTGAGCTGCTGCAGTTCCGTCCGGTCGCGGAGCATCACCACCCAGCCCAGGTCCTCACGCCGGTGGAGTGCCTTGCGGGCGTTGGCCACCAATACCCGACCGCCGGCCACCAGTTCCAGGGCGGTATCTGCGGCGGGGCCGGGCCGGGTCAGGGACTTCAGCTGGTCCGGTACCGGCGCCTCCTCCCAGGCGGTTCCCGTCAGGTCCGGCAAATCCAGCAGCCGCTGCGCTGCGGCGTTGAACACACTGATCCGGCCGGCGGCCGAAACGCCGATCACGCCGTCGTCCACGCCTTGGAGAACTGCCACCTGGTCGTGGACCAGGCTGCTGATCTCCTCCGGTTCCAGGCCCAGGGTGAGGCGCTGGAGGCGGCGGCGCAGCAGGAAGGATCCCAGGACGCCGGCGATGAGGGCACCTGTGGCGGTGAGGGCAACCGGGCCGATGTCGCGCGCCACGCTCTGGCCTACTGTCTCCATGGAGTAGCCCACACTGACCTCGCCCACCACAGTGGTACTTCCCGGAGCGTAGACGGGCACCTTGGCCCCGGCCGACGGGCCGAGCGTCCCGGTGTTCCTGGTGGTGACCTCGCGGCCGGACAGGGCCTCGGACGGATCCGTACTCACCCGTTCGCCGAGCCGCTGCGGGTCCGGATGCGCCAGCCGAAGGCCCGTTTCGTCGGTGATGACCACAAACAGGGCGCCGGTCCGGGTCCGTGCTGCTTCGGCCGACGCCATCAGCGGCCCGGCGGCCAGTTCGGCAGCCGGGGGAGTGCCGGCCTGTTCACTGATGGCCAGCACGTCTGCCCGCACCGTGGGGTCCGAGGCCACCGTCCGCGCGAGCGTCAGCGCCTGGTTCTCCGCCTCGCTGCCCACCCTGTCATAGGTCAACCAGGCGTGGACGCCGGCGCTGAGCAGAACCACCAGGAGGACCACCGCAAGTTGGAGCAGGAGCGTCTGGGTGGAGAACCGCAGCGGCGCGCGGGGGCTGGAACGCTGCATGATCCTCCTTGATGCGGGTGGCCCGCCGGGGCCTGCGGGTGCTGTGAGCAGAATGAGCAAAATGCTCGCAATAAGCAGTATGCCAATCAATTGAGCCAAAGGCACGGCCGTGACGGCGGCCACTCTACAGTCTGTAGCACGCGTCACAACGCTGTGCCGCTGTTCACAAAGAAGGAGCCGGCCGTGCTGGTATTACTTGGATTCGCAATGATCGCGGTATTCATGGTGCTGATCATGACGAAGAAGTTGACGCCAGTGCTGGCGTTGATCATCGTCCCTACAGTTTTTGGTCTTTTCGCCGGTGCCGGCCTTGGCATTGGCGACATGGTGATGGACTCGATGAAGGCCATGACATCAACAGCAGCCCTGCTGATGTTCGCCATCATCTACTTCGGGCTGATGATCGACGTGGGGCTTTTTGACCCTCTGGTCCGGTTTATCCTCCGCAAGCTGGGCAACGACCCCGCCAAGGTAGTGCTGGGTACCGCCATCCTCGCGGCCGCCGTGTCCCTCGACGGCGACGGCTCCACAACGTTCATCCTCACCACCGCGGCCATGCTGCCCATCTACCTCCGGTTGAAGATGAGCCCCGTGGTCCTTACCTGCGTGGCCGGCCTGGCCAACGGCACCATGAACATCGTGCCGTGGGGCGGCCCCACCGCCCGCGCCGCCAGCGCCCTGAAAATCGACGTCAATGATGTCTTTGTTCCGATGCTTCCCTCCCTCCTCGCCGGCATCGCCGTCGTCCTGGCCTTCGCCTGGCTGCTTGGCCTGCAGGAGCGCAACCGCCTCCGCGCCACGGCCCCGGACATCTGGGAAGCGCCGTCTACGGCAGAGCCTTTTACCGCTGAAGGGTTCGACGGCGGCGCTTCCGCCGGCGGTGCGCGCAATGGTTTCCGCCGCGGTACCTCACCGGTTCCCGCAACCGGGGGTCCCGCCGTCGATGGTTCCTCCGTTGCCCTGCTTGAACGCACCGAGGACCTGGTGGACGACAGCGACACCGCCATGGCGGACACCGCCCTTGACCCGAACCGCAAGACCCTGCGCCCCAAGCTGCAGTGGTTCAACCTCGGCCTGACCATCGCCGTCATGGGCATGCTCATCGCCGACCTCGTGCCCCTGCCGTATGTCTTTATGGTGGGTTCGGCCATCGCCCTGCTGGTGAACTTCCCCAACGTCAAGGACCAGGCCACCCAGATCGTGGCCCACGCACCGTCGATCGTGGCCGTGGTCAGCATGGTCATGGCCGCGGCAGTCCTGACCGGCGTGCTCACCGGCACCGGCATGGTGGAAGCCATGTCCGCGTGGCTGGTGCAGATCATCCCCACGTCCATGGGACCGTTCCTGGCGGTCATCACCGGCGTCCTCAGCATCCCCATGACGTTCTTTATGAGCAATGATGCCTTCTACTTCGGCGTTCTCCCCGTCCTGAGCGAGACCGCCGGCCACTACGGCATCAGCGCCGCCGAGATGGCCCGCGCCTCCATCACCGGCCAGCCGTTCCACATGCAGAGCCCACTGGTTCCCGCAATCCTGCTCCTGGTGTCGCTTGCCAAGGTTGACCTCGGCGATCACCACAAGAAGGTGCTGTGGCGCAGCGCCGTGGTGTCCCTGGTCATGCTGGGAATTGGCATGCTGACCGGAGCCATCGGAATCGGTTAGTCTGTAGCTGCCGTGCTGCTGCCCCTCGTGGGCGCTGGCCGGTATGAAGGTGCCCGTCTGACGCCCGCTGGGGGCCGTCAGACGGGCATCATCGTTTCCCCACTAGAATGGATCGGAAATCAATTCAAACTTTGCAGGGGAGATCCATGGCTGCGATCAACCGTGACGACGTTGCGCATCTCGCGCGGCTCGCTCACATTGAGATGAGTGCCCAAGAGCTGGACAGGATGGCCGGAGAACTCGCGGTCATCGTTGATTCGGTCAAGTCCGTGAGCCAGGCTGCCGGTGACGACGTCCCGGCGACGTCCCACCCCATCCCGCTGAACAACGTGTTCCGCGAGGACGTTGTGGGCCACACCTTCACCGCGGAACAGGCGCTCTCCGGCGCACCGGACTCCGACGAAAACCGTTTCAAGGTCCCGGCAATCCTGGATGAGGCATAAGCATGACTGACAACAACGAACTCATCCGCCTCTCCGCCGCCCGGCTGGCAGAAAAGCTGGCCGCCGGAGAGGTCACCTCCGTCGAGGTCACCCAGGCGTACCTGGACCGGATCGCTGCTGTTGACGGCGGGGAACGCGGCGTGAACGCCTTCCTGCACGTCAACGCCGAGGAAGCGCTCGCCGTCGCGGCCGAGGTGGACGCCATCCGTGCTGCGGGCGGTGCGGAGGCTGAATCCCTCCATGTCCTCGCCGGCGTCCCCATCGCCGTCAAGGACCTCATCGTCACGGTGGGCCAGCCCACCACGGCAGGCTCCAAAATCCTCGAGGGCTGGCACAGCCCCTACGACGCCACTGTGGTGGAACGCCTCCGCGCCGCGAAGATGCCCATCCTGGGCAAGACCAACCTGGACGAGTTCGCCATGGGCTCCTCCACTGAACATTCCGCCTACGGGCCCACCCGCAATCCCTGGGACCTGGACCGGATCCCGGGCGGCTCCGGCGGTGGCTCCGCTGCCGCCGTCGCGGCTTTCGAAGCACCTCTCGCCCTTGGTACCGACACCGGCGGGTCCATCCGCCAGCCCGGGGCAGTCACCGGCACCGTGGGCGTGAAGCCGACCTACGGCAGCGTTTCCCGCTACGGCGCCATCGCCATGGCGTCCTCGCTGGACCAGATCGGCCCGGTTTCGCGGACGGTCCTGGACTCGGCCCTCCTGCACGAGGTCATCGGCGGGCACGATCCCCGCGACTCCACCTCCCTTCCGGACCCGCTGGCAGACCTCGTGGCCGCGGCCAAAACCGGCAGCGTCGAGGGCATGCGGATCGGCATCATCAAGGAACTCCACGGCGAGGGCTACCAGGCCGGCGTCGAAAACCGCTTCAATGACTCCCTGGAGCTCCTCAAGGAGGCCGGCGCGGAAATCGTTGAGGTCTCCTGCCCCAACTTCCAGTACGCCCTGGGCGCCTACTACCTGATCATGCCCTCCGAGGCGTCCTCCAACCTCGCCAAGTTCGACGGCGTCCGGTACGGCCTGCGCGTCCTGCCCGAGGACGGCCCCATGACCATCGAACGTGTCATGGGCGCCACCCGCGCGGCCGGCTTCGGCGACGAAGTCAAGCGCCGCATCATCCTGGGAACCTACGCGCTGTCCGCCGGCTACTACGACGCCTACTACGGTTCCGCGCAGAAGGTCCGCACCCTGGTGCAGCGCGACTTCGGTGCCGCCTTCACCGTGGCCGATGTGCTGATTTCACCCACCGCCCCCACCACGGCCTTCCGCCTTGGCGAGAAGCTGGACGACCCCCTGGCCATGTACCTCAACGACGTCGCCACCATCCCGGCCAACCTGGCCGGAGTCCCGGGCCTGTCCCTGCCCGGCGGCCTGGCGGACGAGGACGGGCTGCCCGTCGGCATCCAGCTGCTCGCCCCCGCACGGGAGGACGCACGCCTGTACCGGGTGGGCGCCGTCCTGGAGTCGCTGCTTGAGGCCAAGTGGGGCGGTCCGCTGCTGGCCCAGGCCCCGAAACTGGGCGAGCTCGTTGAAGCCAAGGAGGCAAAATAATGAACACTGACGCAATCCTGAGCTTCGAAGAGGCCATGGAGAAGTACGATCCCGTCCTGGGGTTCGAGGTCCACGTGGAGCTCAACACCAAGACCAAGATGTTCTCCTCCGCCCCCAACGTCTTCGGCGATGAGCCCAACACCAACGTCAATGAAGTTGACTTGGGCATGCCCGGCGTCCTGCCGGTGGTCAACAAGGCTGCGATCGAGTCCTCCATCAAGATTGGCCTTGCCCTCAACTGCAAGATCGCCGAGTCCTGCCGCTTCGCCCGGAAGAACTACTTCTACCCGGACACCCCCAAGAACTTCCAGACCTCGCAGTACGACGAACCCATTGCCTACGACGGCTACCTGGACATCGAACTCTCCGACGGCACCGTGTTCCGCGTGGAGATCGAGCGCGCCCACATGGAAGAGGACGCCGGCAAGCTGACCCACATGGGCGGCGCGACGGGCCGTATCCAGGGCGCCGACTTCTCGCTGGTGGATTACAACCGTGCCGGCGTGCCGCTGGTGGAAATCGTCACCAAGCCCATTGAGGGCGCCGGTTCGCGTGCTCCGGAACTCGCCAAGGCCTACGTGGCCGCGGTGCGCGAGATCGTGAAGAACCTGGGTGTGTCCGACGCGAAGATGGAACGCGGCAACGTCCGCTGCGACGCCAACGTCTCGCTGCGTCCCCACGGCCGTGAGCGTTTCGGCATCCGTTCCGAAACCAAGAACGTGAACTCGCTGCGCGCGGTGGAGCACGCCGTCCGTTACGAGATCCAGCGGCATGCCGCCGTGCTGGATGCCGGCGAGCCCGTTGTCCAGGAGACCCGCCACTGGCACGAGGACACCCGCACCACCACCTCCGGCCGGGCCAAGTCCGACGCCGACGACTACCGCTACTTCCCGGAACCTGACCTGGTTCCCGTGGTTCCGTCGCGGGAGTGGGTCGAGGAACTCCGGGCCACGCTGCCCGAGCCGCCAGCTGCCCGCCGCAAGCGCCTGCAGGCCGACTGGGGCTACTCAGACCTCGAATTCCGGGACGTCGTGAACGCCGGAGTGATGGACGAGATCGAGGAAACCATCGCCGCCGGTGCGTCCGCTTCGGTTGCCCGCAAGTGGTGGATGGGTGAGATCGTCGGCCGCGCCAAGAATGCCGACGTCGACCCGGGCCAGCTTGGTGTCCGGCCCGCCACCATCGTGGAACTGGCACGCATGGTGGAAGAAGGCAAGATCAACAACAAGATGGCTTCGGAGGTGCTGGACGGCGTCCTGGCCGGAGAGGGCAGCCCGGCGGAGATCGTGGAGAAGCGCGGCCTGGCCGTGGTTTCGGACGACGGTCCGTTGCTCGAAGCCATCGACGCCGCCCTGGCCGCGCAGCCGGATGTTGCGGACAAGATCCGTGGTGGCAAGGTCCAGGCCATCGGGGCCATCGTGGGCGGCGTGATGAAAGCAACCCGTGGCCAGGCTGACGCGGCCCGCGTCCGCGAGCTGATCCTGGACAAGCTGGGCGTCACCGTCTAGCCCCTCCTCCCCGTCTAGCCCCTCTTCCCTGGCCGGGCCGCAGTTAGCGCCGTGAATCCCGAATTCGCGCGTTAGCTGCGGCCCGGTTGTGGCTTAAGTAGTACTCACTTTCCACATGCCGCGGAGTACTCGTGTGCGGCGGTGCACGCCGGCCCTACACTGAAGCTCCAGGGCGCCGCTTTACGGGAAAACAGGCCCTGCCGTCGCTGTGGGAGGTATGGGTATGTCCGTCCGGGAACCGTTGAAATTCCGCAAGGCCGCGCTTGCAGGTGCGGTGGCACTCGCGCTGACGGGCACCGGCGTCGCCTTTGCCTGGGCCGCCGACCCGTCCCCGCCGTCGTCCTCGGCCCCTGGGAATTCGGATAAGGCCCAAGGGCACAACAAGCCGGAGAAGGCCCAGGGGTCCGACAAGCCGGACAAGGCCCAGCGCCCGCAGCACCTGCACGGGGAAAGCGTGGTTAAGAAGGCCGACGGAACGTTCGCGACAGAACTGGGCCAGCGCGGCACGGTGGAGGCCGTGAGCGGTACCTCCATCACCGTCAAGAGCGAGGACGGCTACTCGCAGGCCTACACCGTCAACGCCGAAACGAAAATTACGCAGGTGCCGCCGGCGGACAGCACCCCGGAAACTGCCGACGGCGGCAAGCGGCCCAAGCCGGCAGCGGGGTCTATCGAGGACATCGCCACCGGTGACATTGTCCGGATCTCTGGTGTGAAAAATGGGGACCAGGTCACGGCGGAGCGGATCTTTGAGGGCGGTGACCGCCCCGGACTGGGCCGTGGCAACGGCCACGGCAAGGGCCACTCAAAGTAGGTAGCGTCAAGTGTCGTTTTGGACGCTCAAAACGGCACTTAGTGCTACCCAGTCGGGTCAGCCCTGCTTCACCAGCCCCGCCATGATGCCCTGCAGTGCTTCGGCGACTGTCGTGACGGAACGGCGCTTCAGGTTCTCGGGCCGCGCCAACAAGTCAATCCGGCGGCGTGTGCTGATCCCCTCAAGGGGCCGCAGCACAATGTCAGGGTTGAGAACCGGTCCTGCGGTGTACCTGGGGAGCAGCCCCACTACTCCGCCCGCGGCCACCAGCGCCGCCACCGTGGAGTAGTCATTGATCCGGTGCACGATGTTCAGTTCGCGGCTGGAAACAGCGGCGACGGCGGACAACACATCCGCGGGGGAGTAACCGGTGTGGCTGGTCACCCACGCCTCGCCGCCGACGTCGTCCGCCGTCACGGCCGCTTTCCGGGCGAGGGGGTGGCCCGCAGGCAAGGCCACATCCAGCGGTTCGTGGGCCAGTGGAATTACCGTCACCCGCTCCGTGGGCCACCGCGGACTGTGGTCCATCCGGTGGGCAAGGACCAGGTCGTAGCGTGCCGTCAGGGCGGGGAAGTCCTGCTGGGCCACGTCCTCATCCGAGAGCTCGATCCGCGGCTGGTCCGGGGCGTCCAGGATTTTGGCCAGCGGTGCGAAAACCGCCTGGCCCGCGCTGTGGAACCCGCAAAGGGTTACCCGGCCCGCCGCGGAGCCGTGGTAATTGCCGATGGCATCACGGGCGTCCGCCATCGCGCTGACCACGGCGGCCCCGGCGTCGGCCAGGACCTGCCCCGCCTCTGTAAGCACGAGGTTGCGGCCCTCCTTGCGGGTGAGTGGAACATCGACTTTCCGCTGCAGCAGGGCCAGCTGCTGGGAGACGGCGGAGGGGGTAACCATCAGGGTATCCGCCACCGCCTTGACGCTTCCCAGGGCGCCCAGTTCGCGCAGGATTTCAAGCTGGTGTATCTCCACGGAACCAGTCTATCCGTTAGCTCTTCCTACATCGTCGATTGAGAACTTCGCTGTTGTGCTAAAGCTTTTTCCTCGCTGTAATGAGGAGGGCAAGACCTGCCAACGACGCACAAAGAGTGAGGAAGCCGATGAAGGCTTTGTACAAGGCCGGCCCACAGGCCGGCTTCGAGCTGGTGGACCGCCCGGACCCGGTAGCAGGGCCCGCGGACGTGAAAATCCGGGTTATGACCACCGGCATCTGCGGCACCGACCTCCACATCCAGTCCTGGGATTCCTGGGCGCAGGGGATCATCGAAGCTCCCCTCATCCCCGGCCATGAGTTCTACGGTGAAGTAGTCGAAGTCGGCGAGGACGTCCGTGACGTCAAAGTGGGCGACCGTGTCTCCGGCGAAGGCCACGTGGTCTGCGGAATTTGTCGTAACTGCCGCGCGGGCCGGCGCCAGATGTGCATCCACACCGTCAGTGTGGGCGTGCAGCGCGACGGCGCGTTCGCGGAGTACGTGGTGATCCCGGAAACCAACGTCTGGGTCCATCACGATCCTTCTGTTACTCCTGAGCTCGGCGCCATCTTCGATCCCTTCGGCAATGCCGTGCACACGGCCCTCAGTTTCCCGTTGGTGGGGGAGGACGTGCTCATTACCGGTGCTGGCCCCATCGGGCTGATGGCCATCGCCGTCGCCCGCCACGCCGGGGCCCGCAAGATCGCCATCACGGACGTCTCGCGGCCAAGGCTGGACCTGGCCCGGCAGCTTGGCGCAGACCTTGCCATTGATGTCTCCACCACCCGCGTGCGGGAAGCCCAGCGGGAGCTGGGGATGCGTGAAGGTTTCGACATCGGGATGGAAATGTCCGGCCACCCCACAGCCCTGCCGGAGATGATCGACAACATGAATCACGGCGGCCGGATCGCCATGCTGGGGCTGCCCAGCCAGGACATCACTATTGACTGGGGCAAAGTAGTGACCCACATGCTCACGCTCAAGGGCATCTACGGCCGGGAAATGTACGAGACCTGGTACGCGATGAGCGCCATGCTGTCGTCCAACCCCGTGCTGCACGCGGGCATCTCCGCCGTCGTCACCGATACGCTCCCTGCCGCCCAGTGGGAAAAAGGCTTCGACCTGGCCCGCAGCGGCGCAGGCGGAAAAGTTGTCCTCGACTGGACCCAACTCTAAGGAACACCATGTACACCTCGATCAAGGAACAGCTGGGCACCGAGCTGGAGGACATCCGTACTGCGGGGCTCTTCAAAACCGAGCGCAGCATCAACTCGCCCCAGTCCAGCCACATCACCGCCGGCCTCATCGGCCAGCAGGGTGCCACAGTGCTGAACTTCTGCGCCAACAACTACCTGGGCCTGGCGGACCATCCTGAAATCATCAGCGCAGCGAAGGGGGCCATGGACGAACGCGGCTTCGGCATGGCCAGCGTACGGTTCATCTGCGGCACCCAGGACCTGCACCTCGAGCTCGAAGCCCGCGTCTCACGGTTCCTCGGAACCGAGGACACCATCCTGTTCTCCAGCTGCTTCGACGCCAACGGCGGCGTCTTTGAATCCCTTTTCGGCCCGGAAGACGCCGTCATCTCCGACGCCCTGAACCACGCCTCCATCATTGACGGCATCCGCCTGTGCAAGGCACAGCGTTACCGGTACGCCAACCAGGATATGGCTGACCTCGAGGCCAAGCTCGTTGAAGCGAAGGGTGCCCGCCGCAAGATCATCGTCACTGACGGGGTCTTCTCCATGGACGGGTACCTGGCGCCGCTGGAGGCCATCTGCGACCTCGCCGAGAAGCATGACGCACTGGTCATGGTGGACGACTCCCACGCCGTCGGCTTCATGGGCGCAACCGGCGCAGGCACACCCGAGCATGCAGGCGTGTCGCAGCGGGTGGATATCTATACCGGGACCTTCGGCAAAGCACTGGGCGGGGCATCAGGGGGATATGTATCCGGCCGCGCAGAGGTGGTGGCCATGCTGCGGCAGAAGGCCCGTCCCTACCTCTTTTCCAACTCCCTGGCCCCGGCTATCGTCGCCGCCACCATCAAGGCACTGGACCTGGTGGAGAACTCGGCGGAGCTGCGGCGCACGCTTTTTGACAACGCCGCACTGTTCCGCCGCCGCATGACAGAGGAGGGGTTCGACCTCCTCCCCGGCGAGCATGCCATCGTCCCGGTGATGTTCGGCGACGCCGTCCTGGCCGCGAAGGTGGCTGACCGGATGCTGCAGCACGGCGTCTTCGTCACCGCTTTCAGCTTTCCCGTGGTTCCGCGCGGGGCGGCCAGGATCCGCGTGCAGCTTTCGGCTGCGCATTCGGCAGACGACGTCGAAGCCTGCGTGCGTGCCTTCGTGGCCAGCCGTGCCGAGGTGGCAGCGTGACGGAAGTCACCGCCCGCCCCTAACTCTGCAAGGATGGTGCCATGGCAGCACACTATGACGTCCTGATCGTCGGCGGCGGAATCGCCGGGCTTACCCTGGCCTCGGCGCTGGCGGGCACCTGCAGCGTGGCGTTGGTGGAGGCTGAGCAGGAGCTGGCGTACCACACCTCCTCCCGCTCAGCCCGCCAGCTCATCCCCAGCTACGGCCCGCCCGTGGTCCAGGAACTGACGGTCCGCACCCTGGAACTGATCGCAGCCCGTGATGCCGCGCTGCCCGAACCAGTGCTAACGCCCCGCAGCTTTATGCTGATCGGGACCGAGGAGGCGGTGGCAGCGGAAGCCAGCGGCCACATGCGTTCCATCACCCCTGCCGAGGCGCTGGAACTCTGCCCGGCACTGGTCCCGGAGTCGTTCACCGCCGCAGGGCTGGACACCGGATCCTTTGGCTGTAACGCACCCCTGCTGCTCGCGGACCACCGCCAGCGGGCGCTTGCAGCCGGGGTGGACATCATCACGGGCGCGCGGGTCCACTCTGCGCAGCGCCTTGGCTCCGGCTGGCAGGTGGGGGCAGGGATGGAGGCATTCGAAGCCAGCGTCCTGGTCAACGCGGCCGGCGCCTGGGCGGACGAGTTGGCTGTGATCAGCGGAGTGGAGAAGCTCGGGCTGCAGCCGTACCGGCGCACCGCGGCCATTGCCGCCGTCGAACGTCCCCTGCCGGCGCAAAGCCCCATGGTGGCCGCTGCTGACAACACGTTCTACTTCCGGCGCGAGGGTGACGACGTGCTGATCTCCCCGTCCGAATCGGTGCCGAGCGGTCCAGAGGATGCCAAGCCACGCCCGGGAGACGTGGAGCGCCTGGTGGCCCGGCTCAACCAGTGGACCACGCTGGGCATTACGGAAGTCCGCCGGGCATGGACCGGTTTGCGGACGGAAGCGGCCGACGGTGTCCCCGTGGCCGGCTTCGACGCCGAAGCCCCCGGCTTCTACTGGCTCGCCGGCCAGGGTGGCTACGGCTTCCAGACGTCGTCTGCCATGGCGGAGCTCGCCGCTGGGCAGATCCTCGGCGGTCTCGGATCCGCCGGCAGCGTTGCCCAGGCAGCTGACGATGGTCCGGCATCCCGGACAGCTGCGGCGCTTGCGGCCACCCGCTGGTCAGTCCGGCGTTGAAGAATGGTCGTATGAGTACGCTGATCACCAATATCGCCGAACTGATGACGCAGGACCTGGAGCGCCGGGTCCTGCGGGACGCCGCAGTGGTGGTGGAGGGCGAGCGGATTTCGTGGATCGGCGCCGCTGCGGATGCTCCCGCTGCCGATGACGCCGTGGACGCGGGCGGCCGAACCATGCTTCCGGGCTGGGTCGACTCCCATACCCACCTGCTGTTCGCCGGTGACCGGACGGCGGAGTTCGAGGCGCGGATGGCGGGGGAGTCGTACTCTGCCGGGGGCATCGCCGTCACCATGAACGCCACCCGTGCCACCTCCGATTTTGACCTCACCCGCCTCGCGCTGTCCCGCATTGACGAAGCCGTTTCGCAGGGAACCACTTACATCGAGACGAAGACGGGCTACGGCCTGGACGTTGAACATGAGACCCGTAGCGCGCGCATCGCCTCCACCGTGGCCGACCAGGTGACGTACCTCGGAGCGCACCTGGTCCCTGCCGGACAGGACGCGGACGAGTACACCGACCTCGTATGCGGCCCAATGCTCGCCGCCGTCCGGCCCTATGTGCAGTGGGCCGACGTATTTTGCGAGGAGGGGGCCTTCACCGCTGAACAATCGCGGCGGGTCCTGCTGGCCTGCCGCGACGCAGGCCTGGGCCTCCGCGTCCACGGAAACCAGCTGGGTGAAGGCCCGGGCGTGCAGCTCGCCGTCGAACTTGGAGCCGCGAGCGTGGACCACGTGAATTACCTCGCGGATAAGGATGTCGACGCCCTGGCCGGAACCTGGAGCGGGTGGGATGCCGCTTCCGGCACCGGTGTGACGGGCACCGTGGCAACCTGCCTGCCCGCCTGCGATCTTTCAACACGCCAGCCCCTTGCCCCCGCACGGGCGTTGCTTGACGCCGGCGTCCAGGTGGCGCTGGCCTCCAACTGCAACCCGGGCACGTCCTACACCAGCTCGATGGCGTATTGCGTCACCACCGCTGTGCTGCAGATGGGCCTCAGTGTCCATGAAGCTGTTCGGGCGGCGACGTACGGCGGCGCCCTTGCACTGCACAAGGCCAAGGGAAACGACGCCGACGGCGAACGCGCGGTGGGTTCAATTGCCGTCGGGCACCGGGCGGACCTTCACCTGCTCAATGCGCCGTCGGCTACCCACCTTGCTTACCGTCCGGGCATGCCCCTGACATACGCTGTTTGGCGGGCCGGTAGGAGGGCCAGGTAATCCAGCGGCAAACTGACGTTAGTTGATCATTAGGGTTCTGTTATGATCAGAAAGCGTCATCTTAGCCGATGGCGGGAGTAGCTGGAGGCCCTTGCATGACCCGCACTGACCGATTGACAGCCATACTCGATCTCCTGGCCAGGACCGGCCAGGTGGAGGTCGAAGAGATCGTCAGCACCCTCAACGTGTCCCCGGCGACCGCCCGGCGCGACCTGGACAGCCTGGCAAAGCGCCGGCTGCTCACCAGGACCCGGGGTGGTGCCACGACGGGTGCGTTAGCCTATGACCTGCCGGGCCGGTACAACCGCGACGACCACGCCGAGGCCAAGGAGCAGATTGCCCAGGCGGCCTCTGCGCTCATTGCTCCCGGCGCCGTGATCGGGCTTTGTGGTGGGACCACCAGCACCGCGCTGGCACAGATCCTGGCCACCCGCGAGGACCTCAACGCACCTTCCAACCAGCCCACCCTCACCGTGGTTACCAACGCCATCAACATCGCCGGCCAGTTGGCGGTGCGGCCCAACATCAAAGTCATGGTCACCGGCGGGATCCTCAATCCGCGGTCCTACGAACTGGTGGGGCCGTACACGGACATCATTATGCAGAAAGTGGTGCTGGACATCGCCTTCATCGGCGTCAACGGCATCGATCCCGAAGTTGGGCCAACCAATACGGGGGAGGGGGAGGCATCGGTGAACGCATTGCTCGCCAGCCGCGCGCGTGTCTCCTACGTGCTGGCTGACTCGTCCAAAGTTGGGGTGCGCGCCTTTGCCACAATGGACGGCTACAACTTCACCCGCTTGATCACGGATGCGGGAATCTCGGAGCCCGATAAGGCGGCGTTTGAGGCCAACGGCACGGAAGTGATCGTCGCCGCCGGCTGACGCGGGTTGCAGCCGGGATTGAAGCCATCCGGCGCGGAAGGCGCCCCTGCCGGCCGGACACCGCTGGGCAATCAGGCCGGATCCAGAAACTGCAGGCAAGATGGGTACATGCTGGTTCCCTCCCGCCGTCGCCTGCGGATAGAAGTCTGGATTGTCTTGGGCCTGTCCTTGGGCCAGTCCGCCGTGTACTCAGTGGTGCAGCTCCTGGACAAGATGACCCGCGCGCCGCTGGCGGAAGGCACCTCCACACTCAACCGGTCGCAGAGTACCCGCGAGTACTTCGACCTGACGTACCAACTGCTGGACATCATCTTTGCGCTGGTGCCGGTGCTGCTGGTGATTTACTTCCTCACTGACCAACGGCAGGCTTCCTCGGGCGACGGCAGCAACGCGGGTTCGGCTTTCCGCAAGCTCGGATTCAACTTCGAGCGGCCCGGGCGGGACATTCTTCAGGGATTGGGGCTGGCCGCGCTGATCGGCATTCCCTCGCTTGGCCTCTATGCCGCGGGCAGGGCTCTCGGAATCACGACGGCCATCATCCCGAGTGCACTGGACGCGTACTGGTGGACGGTCCCGGTACTGATCCTGTCCGCAATGCGCCATGCTGTGGTGGAGGAAGTCATCGTGGTGGGCTACCTGTTGAACCGCTTCGGGAAGTTCGGCTGGAGCATTCCGCTGTCCATCATGGTGAGTTCGCTGCTGCGCGGCACGTATCACCTGTACCAAGGGTTCGGTCCATTCATCGGCAACGTGGTGATGGGCATCGTTTTCGCGTGGCTGTACACCCGCACGCGGCGTGTGATGCCCCTGGTCATTGCCCATGCACTGCTGGACATTGTGGCGTTCGTTGGCTTCAGCCTGTTCGGCAAGGCAGTGGGGCTGGGGTAGGGCGGCCCAGCTGACGAGGCCGGCCTGATGCGGCCAGGCTGACGAGGCCAGCCTGATGTGGCCGGGCTGACGAGGCCGGCCTGATGCGGCCCGGCTGCTACAGGCGAGTGAAAGCAGTGCCACGGCCACAGCCAAGCTGACGCAGGAAGGGTTGGGTCGGCGGAAGTTCATCCCGTGTCAGAGCTCTTATCCGCCCGGCACCCTCTGCCCGGCATGTGCGATCTGCACGTCATCGGACAGCGGCCCTTGGAAGGAACCGTCTGGCGCAGGCTTTAAGCCTGAAGGGTTGTCGGGCGGTGGCCACAGCTCTGACGGGTCATCGGATGGGGGCCATAGTTCCAGGAGGTCATCAAAGGCGCGGATGCTCTCTGGCACGGCAGAATCTGGCCAGTGGGGTGGTTCCCAGTCGTGGTGTTCGGCTTTGTAGTGGCGGCCGGTGGGTGAGGTCCAGCCGGGTGGTTGGTTTGTGGTGGCTTGGGTGGGTGTCCAGCCGGGTGGTTGGTTTGTGGTGGCTTGGGTGGGTGTCCAGCCGGGTGGTTGGTTTGTGGTGGCTTGGGTGGGTGTCCAGCCGGTGGCATGTTTGAGGCGGTGATGTTTGGGGCAGAGTTGTGCCAGGTTGCTGATGCCCGTATGGCCGCCGTGTTGCCAGGCCTGAAGATGGTCTGCCTCGTTGTCCAGGGATGGGTTGTTGCAGCCGGGGAAAGTGCATTTGCCGTCCCTGAGCTGCAGTGCCTTTTTCATGGCTTTGGTAAGGCGGTAGCTGGTGCGGCCGATTTCCAGCGGCGCGCCGTCCCGCGGATCCACCAGCACCCGGTAGAACGAACCCGCACCATTTGCGGCCAGCTGCCGCGCCATCGACGGCGGGATGGGTCCGAACCCGTCGAGCTTCGAGGGTTCGTCGGTGAGGCCCAGCAGGGAGAACACGGGCACGGTGACCAGCACCTGCGCGCGGATCGACGATGACGGGCCGGCATTTGTTCCTGCCTCCGTGTCGGGACCGCCGTTGGTTGTTCCGCCGAGGAGCAGGTTGCCGTAGAGGTCCGCGCGCAGCTGGGTGAGGGTCCGGGCCTCTTCCGGGCCCTGTAGTCCCCTTGCGTCGGCAGTGAGCTTGTTCCAGCCCGCCAGCGCCTGGTCTGCGGGCAGGTAGGCGGAGAGCCAGGCCATTCCGTCCTGATCCGGCCGGTATTCCACCCGCCGGTCCGCCACGCCCTTGGCGTGGCGTTGTTCGATGGACTCGGCGTGGTGGCGTTCCCGCCAGGTCCGGGCCTTAATTTTGAACCGGTACGCCGGCATTTCCCCAATCGTGGCCGCGGCGGCCGGTCTCGGTGTGTCGGGGTCCAGGAAGTGGTCCTCCAAGGCGGCAGCCCCGGCCGGGTCAAGGCTGGCCGTTTCATCCACCATGACCAGTGCGTGCTGCCAGGAGATCGTCCCGCGTTGCAGGGCAGCCAGCGTCCGGGGCAAGGAAGTGGTCAGGGCGTAGGAAGCGGCCAGGAACGCACCGGCTGCTCGGGGACCAAGGACCAGGAGGGCGCCGATTTCCGCGGCCACAGCCATTTCCAGCGCCTGTTCCGGTGCGTCCCGCGGCGCGATGAACTGCGCGGTGTCTGCATAATTCGCGGCGGCCCGCGCCTTCAAACCCGCGAACCCAGCCTCCGCCACCCGCGCCCCGGCGAGGATGTCCAGGCAACCATGGGCAAGACCGGCCAACGGGTCAGCCTTCGAGAATGGCTCGAAACCCATCCCCTCCGCTTCGGCATTGAGCACAGCAAGAGCGGCATTGATGTGCTCAAACGCCTTCGCCACCGCCGCTTTCCCCATAGACCAATCATGACAAGCGGGTACGACATTCCGGAGAGCGCTGATGGAAATGGATTCGGCCGCCATCGGCAGGTGACGCCGTTGTCACAAGCTGATGGCGGCCGAAGCTTCGAAGGGCGCTTAGCCCCAAGCCGAGGCCCGGGCAGTCCTGCCCGGGACTATGAAGCAGGATTAGATGGTGACAGCTCCACTGGAGGTCTCGAACGTCACCGAAAGGATCCCGGGGGTCCCGTGCGGTGCCACCCACTCCACGGCAACATCTTCGAGCGGTTTCTCCACCGGCTCGCCCAGCCACTCGGTAACCCTTGCTGCCGAGCCTGCAATGGTCAGGCAGCTCATCTTAACGTTGCTCTCATAGGCGTTGGACGGGTGCAGCGACGGGTCGCCCTCCCACTTGAGCATGTACGGAACCTGCGGGTCGGCAATTAAGCCGAGGATACCGATCTGCTTCCAGACCAGTTCGCGGCCGTCAGGAAACTTGCGGTTTCCGTTGACCGCGGAGCGACCGAGCCGTTCTTCAAAGGGGACGAGGTCGTCAACCTCCACGCACCAGCCCATCCAACCGCCCCCGGCCGCAGACCGTGCACGCACTGCCTGCCCGAAAGGAGCCTTGTCGGAAGCGGGGTGGTCCAGGACCTCGACGACTTCGAGGTACTTGTGTCCCGCGAGCGGGATGATCATATTCCGGGTTCCGAACCGCGGGTGTACTCCGCCTTTCACTGCCTCAACGCCGAGGGCAGAGGAAATACGTTCGGTGGTGGCAGCCAGGCCATCGTGTTCACAGGCGTAAGAGACGTGATCCATGCGCATGGCAACATCTTGGCACTTTGTGATCGGGCTCTCAGCTAAGGTAAGCCTTACTGGGCTCTGTGGTGTCAGCCGTGCTCAAATTCGCACCCACAACAAGCCGACACTCAGAACCTTTCGGTCCGTATGCTCCCGTTAGACCAGTAGATGGTGCCGTTTTCGAAGCGCTGGGCGCGAGTGGACGTATTCAAGGAGTACTCGTCGGTGACCGGGCGTCCAATGAAGGAGTAGCCTCCCCTCCGCTCATATTCCCAGCGGATGGCTCCCTGCAACAGCCTGGTTCCATATTGAGGTGTGAAGTAAAAGGTTCCACCCTGGAAAGTCTGGACCGCACCGCCCTCAAGCCAGCGGTTCTCATCGGACACAGGGTAACCGGCGACTCCGGTCTGGCCGCCCTTATTCCACCAGGCCTCCCGGATTCCGGCGCCGATGTAGTGGAGGCCAATTTGCGGTGTGTAGTACATCGTTCCATTCGTGAAGTGCTGGGCTATTGCTCCGCCGCCCAGAGGCTCCTCGTCCCGGATGGGGTAGCCCGCGTCATGGCCGTTGTACCACTTCTGCACAATGGCACCCCATAGCGGGTGTGCCCCACCTGCCGGCGACCAGAAAATAATCCCATGTTGGAACTGTTGCTGCGCCCCGCCTTGGACCGTTTGTTCCTGACTGGTGGCCGCGCCCAGCTGCGACGCCGGTCCACCCATTGAGTTGTATTTGGCCCCGATCGCGCCCCCCACCGAAAAGTTGTTGGCTGAAGCTGATGCGGTGTGCAGCAGACGGTTCGGCGTTCCACTTCCAGTTCCTGCAATGATTCCTCCGATCGCGGACGAGACGAGCCGATCGGTCACTTGCGTGGGTGTTAAAAGAGGATTGCCGGATAAGAGGAGGGCGGCAGCACCAGCCACGTGCGGAGTAGCCATGGACGTTCCACCGAGTGACGCCGTGGCCGTCGTGGAAGTGTGCCAGGCGGAGCGGATGCCTACACCCGGCGCGTAGAGGTCCACGCATTTGCCGAAATTTGAGAAGGAGGCCTGCCTGTCGAAGGAATCACTTGCCGCTACTGTGACGGCGGAGGGCGTACGGGCTGGAGAAGCCGTGCAAGCGTCAACGGCGTTGTTCCCGGCTGAAACAATGGCCGGAAGGCCGTTGGTGATGATGGCCTGGACTGCTGCATCGAGCACGCTGCTGGTGGGTCCGCCGATACTCAGGTTGACTACGGCCGGGGTGCCAGGTCGGTGCTGACCGGCAACCCAGTCGAGCCCTGCGATGATGTCCGAGTAGACGCCGGAGCCATCACATTCGAGTGCCCGCACCGGAATAAGGGTGGCGGATTTGGCCACGCCATGGACGGCGCCGCCGATGATTCCTGCCACGTGCGTGCCGTGGCCGTTGCAGTCGCTTGATCCCAGGCCGTCAGCCTTTGCTGTCCATCCAGCGCTGACCCGGCCGCCGAAATCGGTATGAGAAGCGAGGATCCCGGTGTCCACAACGTATACGTTGACACCCTGGCCGGAGGCGGCAGGTGTGTACGAGCCGGAGAGCGGCAGTGCCTGTTGATCGATCCGGTCGAGGCCCCACGGCGCGTTGCGCTGCACCTCGGATACTGTGACAGCGTGGTCCGGCTCCACCGTTGCGGCCCGGCCCGAGCGGAGCAGGGCGGCAGCCTGCCCCGGGCTGGCTTCGATAGCAGCGCCCTTCACTGCCTTGGTAAAAGTTCTGTTGACGCCAATTCCCTGGGCGCGGAGGGCCGTCACCTCCGCCGCGACGTCCTTGCCCGGAGCGAATTGGACAAGGTAGCGGCCACTTTCACCCGCAGCAGCGGAAGGAGCGGCGTGCGCTGCGGACGCCAGCCAGGGACCGGCTGCCACCGCGCCTGAGCAGAGGGCGACGGCGGAGAGCAGGACGGTGCGACGTGCCAGGCGAGAGAATTGGGGCAACTGAATGTGGTCCTTTGGTGTGGAAGAAGAAAGGCGAGGTGACGTGTTCCCGGCTCAAATCTAACGGGGGATTGGCGGCAAACGGTCAACCTTCGCTCAATCCTGCGCATCTTCTGCGGAACCTTGGGAAATCAACATGTGGCGCCTCCTGGCTCCACCCCGTCAGGAAGTGTCGTCCAGCAACAGGGCGGGAAGTCACACCCGGTCACACTCGTGGCGGCGGGCACGTGGAGTTCCTAGACTGGGCCCAGGTTATGAGCGCCAGCGCCAAGCCCCGGCTCGCTGGCCGGCAACCCTCCATCCGCGGTGGGGTGCCCCGGGTGAGGACCTGGCTGTCCGGCAATGGCCGGATGGCAAGCGCGGCCCGCGGTGCTTCGAGCATGCCGGGCCCATGTCAAAGGAGCCTTAAATGTCCAACGGATGGTCTTTCGAAACCCGCCAGATCCACGCAGGACAAGAGCCGGACGCTGCCACGGGTGCCCGTGCCCTCCCCATTTACCAAACCACGTCCTTTGTTTTCCCCAGCGCTGAAAGCGCCGCGAACCGTTTCGCGCTTGCCGAGCTGGCGCCCATCTATACCAGGATCGGCAATCCCACGCAGGAAGCCGTGGAACAGCGGATCGCCAGCCTTGAAGGCGGCCTGGGAGCCCTGCTGCTCAGTTCCGGCCAGGCCGCTGAAACTTTTGCGGTGCTGAATATTGCCGAGTCGGGGGACCACATCGTGGCCAGTCCGAGCCTTTACGGCGGCACCTACAACCTCTTCGCCCACACCCTTAAGAAGTTTGGCATCTCCGTCACGTTTGTGGCGGACCCGGACAACCTGGACCAGTGGCGCGCTGCAGTGCAGCCCAACACCAAGCTGTTCTTCGGCGAGGTTGTCTCCAATCCGCGGCAGGACGTCCTGGACATCGAGGGGGTGTCCCAGGTTGCGCACGAGGCCGGAGTGCCCCTGATTGTGGACAACACCCTGTCCACCCCATACCTGATCCGCCCGCTGGAATGGGGTGCGGACGTTGTGGTGCACTCAGCCACCAAATACCTGGGTGGCCATGGTTCCGCCATCGCCGGCGTCATCGTGGACTCCGGAAAATTCGACTTCGGCAAGGACCCTGCGAAATTCCCCGGCTTCAACACCCCGGACCCCACCTACAACGGGTTGGTGTATGCCCGCGACCTCGGCGCCGACGGTGCCCTGGGTGCCAACCTGTCCTACATTTTGAAAGCCCGGGTGCAGCTGCTGCGCGACCTTGGCTCGGCAGTGTCGCCCTTCAACGCCTTCCTGATCGCCCAGGGACTGGAGACGCTGAGCCTGAGGGTGGAACGTCACGTCGCCAATGCCTTGGACGTTGCCCAATGGCTGGAATCGCGTGACGACGTCGAATCCGTCGCCTACGCCGGGCTGCCGTCCAGCCCCTGGTACGAGCGCGGACGCAAGTACGGACCCAAGGGTACCGGCGCGATCGTGTCGTTCAACCTCGCTGGCGGCGCGGAGGCGGGCAAGCGCTTTGTGGACGCCTTGGAGCTGCACTCCCATGTGGCAAACATCGGTGACGTCCGTTCCCTGGTGATCCATCCGGCGTCGACCACCCACAGCCAGCTCTCGCCGGAGCAGCAGGTGGTTGCCGGCGTGAATCCCGGCCTGGTGCGGCTGTCAGTGGGGATCGAGCACATCGATGACATCCTGGCGGACCTCCAGGCTGGCTTCCGGGCGGCCAAGGAGGCCACTGGCGCCTAGCCGTACCCAGGGCACCAGCGCGGCGGCGGGCCGGGGAAGTCACAACCAGTCACACTCTTGGCGGCAGGCAGGGCCTGTTTCGTACACTCGAACCAGGTCATGAGTGCCAGTGACAGCCCCGGCTTGCTGGCCGGCAACCCTCCTTCCGCGGTGGGGTGCCCCGGGTGAAGACCTGGCCTGCCGGTCATTCGACGGCGGGCAAGCGCGTAGAAGAGGTCTTGCCATGACGGTTACCGTCACCCGTACCACCGTCCCCGAACACGGGATTGTCCGCTATGCCTCCATCGGGGGACTGAAGCTGGAAGCCGGCGGATACCTGCCGGACGTCACCCTGGCCTACGAAACCTGGGGCACACTCAATGAGGACGGCAGCAACGCCGTCCTCATTGAACACGCTCTGACCGGCAGCACCCACGTAACCCGCGGCGACACAGAAGAACCCGGCTGGTGGGAACAACTCGCCGGGCCGGGCGCGCCGGTGGACACCAACCGTTTTTTCGTGGTGTCCATCAACATAGTGGGCGGCTGCTATGGGTCCACGGGGCCGTCGTCGCTTGCTCCGGACGGAACGCCCTGGGGCTCGCGTTTTCCGCTGGTGACCCTGCGGGACAGCACTGTGGCGGAGGCCCGGCTGGCCGACCAGTTGGGGATCGAGAGCTGGTTTGCCGTGCTGGGCGGCTCAATGGGCGGGGCGCGGGCGCTGGAATGGGCTGTCACGTATCCGGAGCGGGTGCGGCGCTGTGCTGTGATTGCCGTGGGCGCCGCGAGTACCGCCGAGCAGATCGCCTTTGCCCAGGCGCAGACCCTCGCCATCCGGCAGGACGCCAACTTCAACGGCGGTGACTACTACAACGGACCCGCTCCCGAGGAAGGCCTGGCCCTGGCCCGGCGCATCGCCCACATCACCTACCGCTCCCCGGTGGAGCTGGACGGACGGTTCGGACGCGCGCCGCAGGCGCCCGAATCGCCGCTTCAGGGCGAGCAGCTGGCAGCCCGCGGGCGCTACCAGGTGGAGAGCTACCTGGATCATCAGGGCACCAAACTGGTCCAGCGCTTCGACGCCAACAGCTACATCGCGATCACAGAGGCGCTGATGAGCCACGACATCTGCCGGGGACGGGGGTCGCTCGCCCAGACCCTGTCCAGTGTCAGTGCGCGCTTTTTTGTCGCCGCCGTGGACTCGGACCGGCTCTACTTTCCGTCCCAGTCACGGGAGCTGGCGCGGGCGCTTCCCGGAAAGGTGGACGTCCACCTCATCGAGGCGCCTATCGGGCACGACGGGTTCCTCACCGAGATCGGCCAGCTGGGATCGCAGCTCCGGCAACACCTTTCGGCATAACGCCACAACCAAAAGCCAGAATATGTGCATAAATGCAGATGGGCTCTGCATGATTCGCCGTTGAGCTGGGCGTGGAGGCAGACCATACTCAATGGGACCCGGCGGTTCGTGGCCAAAATCACGTGTATCCGCCACAGCCTGTCCCAGTGGTGTCGAAGACGACGCCGAAGGAGTTCATAAATGAGTACGGAAAGCTCCGCCGCACGGCGGCCAGAGGAAACCGACGTTAAGGCCTCAGGCCTGAAGAAAGTCGTTACGGCCTCCATGGCCGGCACCGTTGTTGAGTGGTACGAGTTTTTCCTCTATGCCTCCGCCGCCACCCTGGTGTTCGGCAAAATGTTCTTCCCCAATTCAGGGACCGAACTGGACGGCATCATCGCCGCCTTCGTCACCTACGCCGTAGGCTTCGTGGCCCGCCCCATCGGCGGCATCGTCTTTGGCCACTTCGGCGACAAGTTCGGCCGCAAGCAGTTGCTGCAGCTGAGCATCATCCTGGTGGGCGTAGCCACCTTCCTGATGGGCTGCCTGCCTACCTTCGCCCAGATCGGCTACTGGGCTCCGGCCCTCCTGGTGTTCCTGCGCTTCGTGCAGGGCTTCGCCGTCGGCGGTGAATGGGGCGGCGCCGTGCTGCTGGTTGCCGAGCACAGCCCCAACAAGTCCCGCGGGTTCTGGTCCAGCTGGCCACAGTCGGCGGTACCGATGGGCAACCTCCTGGCCACCGGCGTGTTGTTCACCCTTTCGGCCACGCTCTCCCAGGAAGCATTCCTCGGCTGGGGCTGGCGAGTCGCCTTCTGGCTCTCCGCCGTCATCGTGATCGTTGGCTACTACATCCGCACCAAAGTCCAGGATGCACCGATCTTCATTGAAGCCCGCAAGGAAGTCACGGTGGAGAAGAAGGGCTACGGTGTTGCCGAAGTCTTCCGCCGCTACCCGCGCGGTGTCTTTACCGCCATGGGCCTGCGTTTTGCCGAGAACATCCTGTACTACCTGGTGGTGACGTTCTCCATCACCTACCTGAAGATCGTCGTCCAGACCGACACCTCCCGCATCCTCCTGCTCCTGCTCGTGGCGCACTTCATCCACTTCTGCGCCGTCCCGCTCGTCGGCAAGATGTCGGACGCATTCGGCCGGCGGCCGGTCTACATGGCAGGCGCCATCCTCGGTGGCACCTGGGGCTTCTTCGCCTTTCCCATGATGGACACCGGCAACGACATCGTCATCCTGGCCGCCATCACCATCGGCCTGCTGTTCCACGCGCTGATGTACGCGGGCCAGCCGTCCATCATGGCCGAGATGTTCCCCACCCGGATGCGGTACTCCGGCGTTTCCCTGGGCTATCAGGTGACCTCCATCGTCGCCGGTTCACTGGCACCGATCATCGCCACGTCGCTGCTCAATAGCTTCAAGTCCTCCACTCCGGTGGCGCTGTACCTGCTGGGAGCCTGCATCGTGACCGCCATCGCCGTGTTCTTCCTCAAGGAGACCCGCGGCATCTCGCTCCACGACGTGGACGCAGCCGACGCCCAGGGCACCGCGGACTTGCTCGCTTCCGGCAAGAAATAGTCACTGTCACCACCAGAGCCAAAAAGCACCAACTGCCCGGACCCGCGACCCCGCAGGCCCGGGCAGTTGGGCGTCATTGCCTTCGACGAAGTCAGGATCTCCCATGAAAGCAGCCGTCCTTTACTCCACCGTCCCGTCCGGCACCAGCTACACCGAAGCGCATCCCCTTCGGGTCGAGGAGCTTGACCGGCCGGAACCCCGCGCAGGTGAGTTGGGCATCACCATCACCTACTCGAGCCTGTGCCACTCGGACCTGTCCGTGGTGGACGGCTCCCGCGTCAGGCCCCTTCCCATGGCACTGGGACATGAGGCTGTTGGGCGGGTTGCCGCGGTGGGTGAAGGTGTTACGGACGTTTCCCCCGGGGACCATGTGGTCCTCGTCTTCGTCCCCAGCTGTGGAGACTGCCGGGCGTGCCGGGCGGGCCGTCCGGCTCTCTGCCACCGCGCAGCGGAAGTCAACGGGTCGGGGGACTTGCTGCATGGTGAGGCCCTGCTGCGGACGCCCGCAGGGGAGCGCATTAACCACCATCTCGGGGTTTCGGCCTTCGCCGATTACGCGGTGGTGGCCAGGGAATCGGTGGTGGTCATCGACGACGACGTCCCCGACACTGTTGCGGCAATGTTCGGTTGCGCCGTGCTCACCGGGATGGGAGCTGTCCTCAACACGGCGGCCGTCCAGCAAGGCCAGTCCGTCGCTGTCTTCGGACTCGGCGCCGTGGGGCTTTCGGCCGTCATGGCCGCGGCGCTCGCTGGTGCCTCCTCCGTGATTGCCATCGATCCGAACGCCGGCAAGCACGGCCTCGCCCGGAAGTGCGGGGCAACCGCCGTGGGGACACCGGACGAGGCTCCCCGCCTGATCCAGGAGGCCTCCGGTGACGGCGTGGACACCGCCATCGAAGCTGTGGGGTCAGCCCGGGTCATCGCATCGTGCCTCGAGCACGTGACGCGTGGCGGCGCCGTGGTCTCTGTGGGGCTGCCGCACCCGACGGCTGAACTGACGGTGCCCGCGCTCCAGTTCGCCGGGGCGGGCAAACGGCTGCTGGGCTCGTATATGGGCGACGCCGTTCCGGGCCGGGACATCCCCCTGTACCTTGGGTACTGGCGGGAGGGCAGGCTTCCCGTTGAGCTGCTGCACACCGACACCCGGCCCCTTGATGAGATCAACGAAGGCCTCGATGCGCTGGCCGCAGGGCAAGTTGTGAGACGGCTCTTCCAAGCCTGAAGAAACGGCACCTGACGGGCAAAATCTAGGCAGCCAGCAAGTCCTGGCGTTCGGCAACTTCTTCCTTCAGCGCAGCGATCACGGCCTGCACCCGGGCGGACCGCAGCGATTCGGGCCGGGCCACGGCCCAGATGGGCACCTGGCGCTGGAACGCGTCGGGGAGCACCGGAACGAACTCCGGATTCCGCGCCACCATAAAGTTTGGAAGCAAACCGATGCCCGCGCCGCGGCGCACCGCCTCCACCTGGGCAAAGATACTCGTCGCCTGGAAGCTGGACTTCGGCATGGGCAGCTGCGAGGACCGGTGGCCCAGTTCGGCAACCTGGAGTGCCGACTCAACGTAAGAGACGAAGCCGTGCTGTCCCACGCCGTCGGGCGTTTCCGGCAGGCCCCGCTTGGCGGCGTAGGCCGGGCTGGCGTATAGCCGGAGGAAGTAGTTGGTCAGGAAGATGGCCTGCGCGTTGCTCACGTCAGTGCGGCCCACCACCACTTCCAGGTCCACGCCCGAGCGGTTCTGGCTGACCTTGCGCGTGGCACTGAGCATCTCCACATTCAGCATGGGGTGCCGCTGCTGGAGGCGGACGAGTGCAGGGGTAACGAATTCGGCGCCGAAACCGTCGGAGGTGCTGAGGCGCACCATTCCGGACAGAGCGTCCCGGTCCTGGCCCGTAACGGCAGCCAATGACCCCAGTGTTTCTTCGATCGTTTCCGCCGCGGCCACGGCCGAAGCCCCCAGCTCCGTCAGTTCCCAGCCGTGCGGGCTGCGCTCCAGGGTGCGCCCGCCGAGTTGCTTGTCGAGGGCGAGGATCCGGCGGGAAATGGTGGTGTGGGTGGTGCCCATCGTTTCCGCGACGGCGTTGAAGCGCCCAAGGCGGGCCACCGTGAGCAAAATCAGCAAGTCGTCCGGACTCGGAAGCTGCGCCACCCGGTGCCCTTTCCTTCGTGTGCATCAGTGCACATGCCATCTGTAATTTTTCCCCTTGATTGCACTCTAGCAGGGTGTGATGGTGGACACAGACCTTCCGGCTGCCCTCGCCGGAGGCACAGCAAAGGAGCTTAGGCCATGGCGGTAGTCGGTTGGATTGGTTTGGGAAACATGGGGGGTTCCATGTCGGGAAACCTCGCAAAGGCGGGTCACGACGTTCGGGGATTCGACCTCAACCCGGCTGCTCTCGCCGCTGCGGAGGCGGGCGGGGTGAAGCCGGTTGGGAGCATCGCCGAGGCAGTGGCGGACGCCGACGTCGTCTTCACCATGCTCCCCAAGGGCGAGCATGCCAAGGCTGTCTACCTGGGCACGGACGGGGTGCTGGCGCATGCGGATGCGCGCACACTCCTGGTCGATTCCTCCACGATCGATATCGCCGCCGCCAGAGAATTGCACGACGCCGCTGCTGCCGCCGGCTTCCGCTTCGTTGACGCCCCTGTCTCGGGCGGGATGAGCGGTGCCAAGGCAGGAACGCTCACGTTTATGGTGGGCGGTGAGGCGGATGCTGTGGCCGACGCCACGCGGTACATCGAGCCGATGGCAGCCAACATCATCCCAACCGGCGGAGCCACCACCGGCCAGGCAGCCAAAATCTGCAACAACCTGATGCTCCTGATTAACCTGGCCTCCACTGCCGAGGGCGCCGTGCTGGCGGACCGGCTGGGCCTGGACAAGAAGGTGTTCTGGGACATCGCCTCCGTCTCATCCGGCGACAGCTGGGCCCTGCGCACCTGGTACCCCGTTCCCGGCGTGGTCCCCACCGCTGCATCCAACAATGACTTCGCGCCCACGTTTACCGCTGAGCTGGCGAACAAGGACATCGGCCTGGCCATCAGTGCTGCCGAGGACACCGGCACGCCGCTCGAAATCGGCAAGCACGTTCAGCAGCTGTACCAGCGCCTCATCGATGCGGGCGAGTCCGGCAAGGACTGCTCCATGATCATCAAGCTCGCCGACGGTTCCCTGGATTCAGCAAAGTAGAAGAGAGACCTCCATGCAAACCATTCCGCATTACATCAACGGCAGCCGCGTTGCCGATGCCGAGCGCTTCGGCCCCGTCTACAACCCTGCTACCGGAGAGCAGGAAAAGCAGGTGGCACTGGCTTCCGCTGCCCGGGTGGAAGAAGCCATTGCCGCCGCCTCGGCTGCGCTGCCAGCCTGGCGGGCAACGAGCCTGGCCAAACGGACCAATATCTTCTTCCGCGTCCGCGAAATCCTGACCCAGCGCAAGTCCGAGCTGGCCGCCATCCTGACCAGTGAACACGGCAAAGTACTCTCCGATGCCGAAGGGGAAATTTCCCGCGGGCTCGAGAACATTGAGTTCGCCACGGGGCTGTCCCACATGCTCAAGGGGGAACGCTCCGAGCAGGTTTCCAGCGGCGTGGACGTCCACTCCGTCCGGCAGCCCGTGGGCGTCGTGGCCTGCATCACCCCGTTCAACTTCCCGGCCATGGTGCCGCTCTGGATGATCGGCAGCGCCCTGGCATGCGGGAACACCGTGCTCCTGAAGCCCAGTGAAAAGGATCCATCCTCCGCCGTATTCATCGCGGAAGTCTTCGCCGAAGCGGGACTGCCGGCCGGTGTGCTGAACGTGGTGCAGGGCGACAAAGAGGCGGTGGACGTCCTGCTCGAACATCCGTACGTCAAAGCCGTCAGCTTCGTGGGCTCAACGCCCATCGCGCAATCGATTTACAAGCGTGCTGCGGACCACGGCAAGCGGGTCCAGGCCCTGGGCGGGGCCAAGAACCACATGGTGGTCCTGCCGGACGCGGACCTGGACATGGCGGCCGACGCCGCAATTTCGGCTGCCTACGGCTCGGCAGGCGAGCGCTGCATGGCGGTCAGCGTTCTCGTCGCCGTCGGCGCCATCGCCGACGACCTCGTGGCGGCCATCCAGAGCCGGATGGCTACCCTGACCATCGGCCCAGGCACCGACCCGGCATCGCAGATGGGCCCGCTGATCACCGCCGAACACCGGGAGAGGGTGGCCTCCTACGTGGCAGGTGCCGAAAACGAGGGCGCCACGGTGGTTGTTGATGGCCGCTCGCAGCAGTTCGATTCAGGCGGGTTCTTCATCGGAGTCAGCCTGGTGGACCACGTTAAGCCGGGCATGAAGGTGTACGACGACGAAATCTTTGGCCCCGTCCTGTCCGTGGTCCGGGTGGATACCTACAGCGATGCGGTCCGCCTGGTCAACGACAACGAGTTCGGCAACGGGGTTGCCATCTTCACCCGCGACGGCGGCGCCGCCCGCCAATTTGAGTTCGACGTGGAGGCAGGGATGGTGGGCGTCAACGTGCCCATCCCGGTGCCGGTGGGGACTTTCTCCTTCGGCGGCTGGAAGAACTCCCTGTTTGGCGACACACACATGTACGGGCCGGACAGCATCCGGTTCTACACCAGGGGCAAAGTGGTCACCACGCGCTGGCCGGACCCCGCGACGTCCGTCATCGACCTGGGTTTTCCGCAGGTGGACTGACGCAGGTGGACTGACTCAGGTCAGCCGTTCATGATCTCGCCGCGGCGGGTCATGTACTCCTCCACGGAAAGTTCCCCGTTGCTGTACTTCTCATCCAGTTCGGCGAGCTTGCGGGCGCGGTAGCCCTGCGGGGCCGACGGCGGCGGGGGAGTGGCAGGTGCCGCGGGCTGCTGCTGGGCCTGGGGTTGCCCCTGCCGGGGTTGTTCCGGCTGGGGCTGCCCGTACGGCGGAAACTGCTGGTCCATGGGCGGAACCGGCTGGATGGGCGGCAGCGGCTGGGGCCGGTCGAGTTCGCGGAATCCGCCGCTGAAATAGTCCTGCTGGGTGTAACCGTCCCGGGGCTGTTTGCTCTGCGGACCGGCCGAACCGGGGAACTGGCCGCTGCCCGGGAACTGCTCGGGGTAGCGCCCGGTAAAGCTTTGCTCGTGGTTCCTGCGGGCGACAGACTTCCGGTACATCCGCATGGCCATCGGGATCAGGAATGACAAAATGATGATCCAGAAAAACAAGTTGCTCACGGTGCCGTGCCTCTCATGTGTGTCCTTCCAGCTTAGCCCCGTAGTTCACGCGGACGGCCGGGAGCCCCATGAATGCGCCGTACCGGTCCACTGCTTCCTGCACTGCGGCTGCCAGCTGGGAACCTGGCCGGTCGTCGGATTTGGAGAGCCGGATATCCAGCTCACACCGCCCGGGAAGCAGCGTATGCCGCCAGGAGCCGGCCATCCGCCCGTCCAGCAGCACCACGTGCATCGGTTGTCCTTCGAAAGGAAATGCGGGAGCTCCGCCGCCCATGTAATGCCGCGTGGCGGAATAGCCCATGATGTATTCGTCGTAGCACTGGACCAGGTCTATCCGTGGACCCTGGACGGTAGCCCGGCCGGCCTGCGTCCCCGGATCGGGCTGATCGGCAGCGGAGTAATGCTCGACGCCGTCAATCACGGTGGCGGTCAGCGCATTGGGCCGTGCATCCCTGGCCACCTGTAGCCCCTTCCGGACGTCCGCCATGGTCAGCTTTGACCAGTCGGCGCAGTCCCTGATGGTGGCGGGGCCGCGGCTGGAGAAATAGCGGAAGGCCAGTTCACTCAGCGCCTCCTCGCGGGTCGGCGCCGGTTGCCTGCCGGCCGGAACCCGCTCATCAAAGAGGGCATAAGTCTGCTTCAGGGCACCGCCGGGGCTCCGAACCGGCGTGCCGCTGACCAGGAGTCCGCTGACTTCGGCGTGCATGATCAGGTAGGCAAGCCTCAGGCCTTTCGCCGGAAACCCCGCGTCCTGCAGTTTTGCGGCGAGTTGCTCGCGCGTGAGGTGGTTGCCGCCCGCCAGAGCCCCGGCCAGCACCTCCCCGGCCCGGGCGGCAGTTGCTGCATCGATTCCGGTGAGACGGTACGTCGCCGCGTTGGCCTGGTGGAGCCGTGGAGCAGAGACGGCTGACAGCCAGCGGAGGTCGTCCCGGTGGACGAAATGCCAAGTGGGGCGAAGGATATGAGTGCGCAGGATCCGGCCATCGGCCACTGCGCTCTCGATGTCCGCGGCTGTCACCGGCGGATCAACACTGCGTGATACACGCTGGGCGAGGCTCCACCTGGCGTAGGGAAATTCCTGTGCCTGCACGGCCAGCAGGTTGCGCAGGGCGGCCTCCGGCGAGGGGGCACCTGGTTCCCGGAGCAGCTGGGAGGAAAGCCGGTGCCGCACTACCGCGTCCGGTTCCATGTTCATCGCCAGCTAGTCCTTGCCCGCATCAGGCTGCCCCGCACCAGGCGGCCCGCCGCCTGCCCGGAAGCATCGCCCGGAATCATGGCCTGGTGCTAGCGCCGGGCAGGCTCAGCAGTCCCCAGCGGACCCTCGCCGGATCCCAGCGGGACGCCCGGCCCAAAGATGGGACCCGGCGTCGGACGCTTTGCGGTGATCCCGTCCCCCGAGGACTGGTGGCGCAGCCTGCGCAGTACCCACGGCACAAAGTACTCGCGGGCCCACACCAGGTCCCCAGAGCGCGCCTCGCGCCAGGTGCGGGGCGGCAGCGGTTTGGGCTGCAGCGGCTCCAGCGTGTGCTCCACGTTCAGCGAGTCCAGCACCATGGCCGCGATCGTATGGTGGCCAAGGGGGGAGAAGTGCAGCCGGTCCCGGTCCCACATCTGCGGGTCGCTGAGTTGCCGCAGCGACCACATGTCGGCGATAACGGCATCATGCCGGGCAGCCACGGTACGCAGGTTTTCGTTGTAGATGGCCACCTTGCTGCGGATCCTGCCCAGCACCGAGGAGCCGGTGTCCGGTCCGTTGAAGAGGACCACCGTTGCGCCGCCCATGGCCAGGATCTGCACCACCGAGTCGAGCTTTTCAGCCAGGGCGTCAGGGTCGCCGCCCGGGCGCAGCAGGTCATTGCCGCCGGCCGAGAGGGTGACGAGGTCCGGCTTCAACGACAGGCAGGGGGCGAGCTGCTGGTCCACAATCTGCTGCAGCAACCTGCCGCGCACGGCCAGGTTCGCGTAGGCGAAGTCGGGCTGCGTACGGCCCAGTTCCTCCGCCACCCGGTCCGCCCAGCCGCGGTAGCCGCCGGGGCGCGAGGGCTCGGGGTCGCCAATGCCCTCCGTAAAGGAATCGCCCATTGCCACGTAGCGGGTCCAGGGGTGGGATCCGGCGCGGGCAGTGGGGGATTGAATGGCGCTTGTGTCAGTCACGGTCCTATCCTGCCTTCCGCTTCACTGGCTACGCGAACGTAGGTTGTTACCTTTCGGTAGCTGTAACAATGGAAACCATGACTGAAGCCGAAGTATTTCCTGCCCCTGTTGTTCTGTGGTCGCATCAGGAGGACCAGCGCGACGGCAAGCCGCTGCTGGTACTGCTGCACGGCTACGGCGCCAACGAACAGGACCTGCTCAGTCTGGCTGACCTGCTGCCCGGTGACTTCGCCGTCGCCTCTATCCGGGCTCCCATCGCGATGGGCCCGGGTTTCACCTGGTTCCCGTTGACGGCGTCCATTGACTACTCGCTGGAGCGGGTTAAGGCGGCGTCGTCCTTTGTGCTGGACTGGATCGACACCATCAAGGTGGGGCATCCTTCGGTTTCCCTGCTCGGCTTCTCAATGGGAATGGCCATGGCCACTACGCTCCTGCGGCAGCGGCCCACCGACTTCGCGGCCGTCGTCGGGCTCTCAGGCTTTGTGGTGGACGCAGGCGACGACCCCAGCTTCAGGGACTCCGAACTGGACGGCACCATTCCCATGTTCTGGGGCCGGGACCAGCAGGACCCAGTGATCACCCCGGACAAGGTCGATTACACAATGGGCTGGGTCCGCAAGCACGTCAAACTCACCAAGGTCCTGTACACGGGCATGTGGCACGGGATCAACCAGCAGGAGATCGGCCACGTAGGTGAATTCCTCACGCACGAAGTCCTCAAAAAGTAAGCGGACGACGACGGGTGCGGGCGAGGCAGGTTAACCTGCCTCGGGTGCCACCACCCGGACCGTTTGCCCGTTGACCGTGACGGTATCGCCATTGTGCAGCTGGCGGCCGCGGCGGTCGTCGATCTCCCCGTTGACCTTGACGAGCCCGTTCTTGATGAGGTCCGCCGCCTCAACGCCGTCTTCCACCAGGCTGGCGAGCTTGAGCAGCTGGCCAAGGCGGATCATGCTGTCGCGGATGGGGATGTCTTCAACACGGTTGCTCATGAAGCAATAATGCCTGACGTAAGGTGGATTCAGTGACCTCCACCCATCGCCTGCCGCTGCTTGCAGGCCTTCCCCTGGCGGTGGGCGCAGGCCTGGCTATTCCCCTGCAGGGCCGGATTAACGGTGCCCTGGGCGCCCGGTTGAACGACGGCATCGCCGCTTCCGTGGTGAGCTTCAGCACAGGGCTCGTGGTGATGATCCTGATCTCGCTGCTCCTGCCGCGCGGCCGCGCCGGCCTGGCCAGCATCCTGCCGGCCGTCCGCAGCCGGGCCTTCCCCCGGATCTACGTCCTCGCCGGCGGCATTGGGGCGCTGTTCGTCTTTGCGCAGTCCTTTACGGTGGGCATCCTCGGCGTGGCCCTCTTCACCGTTGCCACAGTCACCGGGCAGACCGTCAGCGGGCTGCTCGTGGATCGGCTGGGGATTGGGCCGGCGGGCCGGAAGCCAGTCACCGGGATCCGGATCGTCGGCTGCCTGCTCACCATTGCCGCCGTCGCCTGGGCCGTGTCCCCGCGGTTCGCCGCGGGCGCCGGGCCCGGAACAGGGTCCGACGGCGGGCCGGCGGACCTGCTGCTGCCGCTCCTGCTCCCCGTCGCTGCCGGGTTCCTGATGAGCTTCCAGCAGGCCATGAACGGAACAGCCACCGTTCACTACGGCACACCGATCGCCGCCACCCTGGTCAATTTCGTGGCCGGTTCGGTGGTTCTCTGGACGGCGTACGCCATCAAGCTGGCCGTGGTTGGCGCAGGCAACCCGCTGCCGGGGGAGTGGTGGTACTACGTTGGCGGCCCGATGGGATGTGTGTTCATCGGTCTGGGCGCGCTGCTGGTCCGCAGCCTGGGCGTCCTGGTCACGGGCCTGGGCATGATCGCCGGGCAGCTGCTCGGCTCGCTTGCCCTGGACGTGATCCTGCCGGCGCCGGGGACCGTGGTTGCCCCGGCCACAGTGCTCGGCACCATCCTGACGCTGGCCGCCATCATCCTGGCAACCCTGCCCTGGCCGCGGGGCGCGCTCCGCAGGTAGGCACCGGTAGGCTAGGACACGCAGCTTTTTCGCATCTTTCCTTCATCCGCCCCCGCGGCAGCCAGCGGTCATGTGCCCCCGGCTTGCCCGGGGCCTGAAAACCGCGGACCGCACCCAGCGGCCCTGTAGAAATTGGAGTTACCCCATGGCAGCAAAATCCGTTCTCGACCAGGTCATTTCCCTCTCCAAGCGGAGGGGCTTTGTGTTCCAGGCCGGTGAGATCTACGGAGGTTCGCGCTCTGCCTGGGACTACGGGCCCCTCGGCGCCGAGCTGAAGGAAAACATTAAGCGCCAGTGGTGGCAGTCCATGGTCCGCGGCCGCGAGGACGTGGTGGGCCTGGACTCCTCCGTTATTCTGCCCCGCCAGGTGTGGGAAGCCTCCGGCCACGTTGAGGTCTTCTCCGACCCGCTGGTGGAATGCCTTTCCTGCCACAAGCGCTACCGCGCGGACCACCTCGAGGAAGAGTACGAGGAAAAGAAGGGCCGCCCCGCCGAGAACGGCCTGAAGGACATCGCCTGCGCCAACTGCGGTACCCGCGGTGAATGGACCGAGCCGCAGGAATTCAGCGGCCTCCTCAAGACCTTCCTGGGCCCGGTGGCCAGCGAGGAAGGCATGCACTACCTGCGCCCGGAAACGGCCCAGGGCATCTTCGTGAACTTCAACAACGTCCTCACCACCTCGCGCAAGAAGCCGCCGTTCGGCATCGGCCAGATCGGCAAGTCCTTCCGCAACGAGATCACGCCCGGCAACTTCATTTTCCGCACCCGCGAGTTCGAGCAGATGGAAATGGAGTTCTTCGTCGAGCCCGGCACGGATGAGGAATGGCACCAGTACTGGATGAAGGAGCGCATGTCCTGGTACACCGGCCTGGGCATCCGCGAGGAAAACCTGCGCTTCTTCGAGCACCCGCAGGAAAAGCTAAGCCACTACTCCAAGGGCACCACGGACATCGAGTACCGCTTTGGCTTCCAGGGTTCGGAATGGGGCGAGCTGGAAGGCATCGCCAACCGCACCGACTTCGACCTCTCCACCCACGCCAAGGCCTCCGGCCAGGACCTGAGCTACTTCAACCAGGCCACGAACGAGCGCTACACCCCCTACGTCATTGAGCCCGCCGCCGGCCTTACCCGCTCCTTCATGGCGTTCCTGGTGGACGCTTACACCGAGGACGAGGCCCCCAACGCCAAGGGCGGCGTGGACGTCCGCACCGTCCTGAAGCTGGATCCGCGCCTGGCCCCGGTCAAGGCCGCCGTGCTGCCGCTGAGCCGCAACGAGGACCTGTCACCGAAGGCCAAGGACCTCGGCGCGCAGCTGCGAAAGAACTGGAACATCGACTTCGACGATGCCGGCGCCATTGGCCGCCGCTACCGCCGCCAGGACGAAATCGGTACCCCGTTCTGCATCACCGTGGACTTCGACACCCTTGAGGACCAGGCCGTGACAATCCGCGAGCGGGACACCATGAGCCAGGAACGCGTTTCCCTGGACAAGGTGGAGGGCTACCTGGCCGCACGCCTGATCGGCGCCTAGCAGTGGCCATCGAATACCGCGAATGGCGCGAAGGTGACGACCTGGCCCTACTGGAGATCTGGGGCGACCCCGAAACGTACCAGGCCAGGCAGTTCCGCGGTGCGCTGGCGCTCTCATCGGACGGGGGCAGCGGCACGCCATGGCGGCGCTGCATCGTGGCCGAGGACGTGGAGGACGGCGTCGGAATCCCGGTCGCGGCGGGCGTCGTCTACGAGGCGTCCCTGCACCCGGAACGGCTGTGGACCTACATCGAGGTGGCGCGGGACCACCGGCGCTCCGGCATCGGCGCGACGCTCCTGACCATGCTGCGCCGGGAAGCGGAGCAGTCGGCGTCGGGCGTGTCCAGGCTCCGCGCGAAGGTGGAGCCGGGCACCCCGGGTGCCGCCTTCGCCGAGCACTTCGGCCTTTCGCCCATCCAGCGCTCCCGGCTGGTGGTAGTTGAACCGGGCGCCCTCCGGCTTCCGGTGTTCCCGGCGGATAACGACGGCGGCGGGCCTGCCAACGACGAAAACGCAGGCTCCGACGTCGTGATGGACCTGGCCACCGGCTCAGTGGAACTCACGGACGTTGTGGGCCGCTACTACACGGCGATCCACGGGTGGGATTCCCCGGGCGTACTGTCCGTGGGCCAGGTGCAAAGACTGTTCCTGGACGACCTCACCGGCGCCCATGGCGCCATCGTGCTGCGCGCCCGGCCCGAATCCGCTTTTGGTGCCGGGGTGGCCCCAAGCAAGAAGGGCCGGATCCGTGCCTTTGCGGTCAGCTACGCGGCGCCGGCAAACCCTGACGCGGCACCAAACCAGGAGGATGCCGGGCCGGAAACGCCCACGGACGTCTTCGTCGGCCACGAGCCCGCCCTCGCCCCGGACGACGCCGCGGAGGCAGTCCGGGACATGCTCGCCCTGATTGCGTACCAGCACCCGGTGATGCTGGAACTGGACGATTCGATGACGGCCCTCCGCGCCGCCGTCGAACCCCTGCTGGCAGGCGGCAAGGCCCGCCTCGCCGGACCGGAAACCCTGGTCGTCTCGGACTAGGCAGTGCCCAAGTGACCCGCAGTTAACCTCACCAGTACGCGGGGACGGTAGCTGCGGGTCACCTGCGTGCGTCAGCTTCGCTTGGGCGGCCAGGGGAGGAAGCTGCTGGTCGCCTCGACATACTCGCGGTACCCAGGCCGCCCGGACATCGCCTGCTCCGCCAGCGGCTTGCCCGTCTTCGCCGCCAACGTCCAGACCATCAATGCGGGCGAGAGGACGGTGAGGATCCCTGGCCATGAGTCGGCGGCGATCAGGAACAAGCCCGTCCATACGGCGGCGTCGCCGAAGTAGTTGGGGTGCCGGGTCAGGCGCCACAGGCCGGTGTCCAGGACAGTTCCGCGCCGGCGCGGGTCCCGTTTGAACTGCTGCAGTTGCCAGTCGCCCACCGTTTCAAAAAAGAACCCGGTGAGCCAGAGCAGGACGCCCAGGACGGCAAGCCAGCCCAAACCGCCCGTGGCGAACATACCAACCTGGACCGGCAGGGAAACGAAGAACATCACCAACCCCTGCGGCAGGTAGACCCGCCGCAGCGCATATATATCCCTGCTGCCGGGAGCAGCGCTTAGCAAGGCCTGGTATCGCGGGTCCTCGTGGCCGTCGCGGGCGCGCCAGCCGATATGGGCGCCCAGCCTCAACGCCCACACTGCGGTCAGCAGCAGGAGCAGCAGGGCCCTGGCGTCATCGCCTTCCCCGGCGGAAAGGAACCAGGACACCGCGGCAACCGCCACGAATCCGGGACCCCAGGCCACGTCCATCACCGAGTGCCGCCCCTGCCGGACTGCCACGGCGTACGTTACCGTGAGGACCGCGACGACGGTCAGCGCAGTCCACGGCAGGGCGGCGGCAAAGTCCCCCCAAGGGAAAGGACTCACAGGGTCACCTGAACCGACGATGCCGGCAGCAGCTGCTCAAACCCCCGTGGCAGTGGGACCGCAGCCCCGGTTGATTCACCGAAGGCTTTCAGGACAAACCCGGTGGAGAGTGTGTGCCACAGCCGGATCTTGCGGAACATAAAATGCCCGGCGCCTTTCAGGGCGACGTACTGCATGGATTCAGCATCGCCAGCGGCGCGCCGGGAAAACGCGAGCGACGCCGACGGGCTGGTCCACCTGTCGATGGTGCCGTGGACTACCAGCACCTTCCGCCCGGCCACTGCAGAAACCGGAGTCCCGGGGCTGAGCCAAGGCGCCAGGGCCACAACTGCTTCCACCCGCGGGTGGTCGGCAGCGCAGACCGCGGTCAGCCCGCCCATCGAATGGCCTACCAGAAACACGGGAACGCCGGGATGCTGGCTGCTGATCTGCTGCAAGGCCCAGCGCGCGTCCTGCAGCGGCGTCATGTCAGCCCCGTTCCAGCCGCGCACGCTGTTGCGCA
Source organism: Arthrobacter sp. Hb9-2 (assembly GCF_059091165.1). Lineage (NCBI taxonomy): Bacteria > Bacillati > Actinomycetota > Actinomycetes > Micrococcales > Micrococcaceae > Arthrobacter > Arthrobacter sp. Hb9-2. The sequence continues at coordinate 64,898 of NZ_JBNHGJ010000009.1, forward strand.
AGGACCAAACCGCAAGGCCATGCTTTCTGCCGGCCCGGTGCAGGTGCCGTGCGAAGGGGACCATCCTGGCTGGGCTTAGGTGGCGGGCCTCCACCGGCTCGCGGCTGTGCGATTTTCCGCCGTGCAGCACCAGGGCAACCCCGAGGGTGGGCCCGGACGACGGGAGCACGCTGAGGACGGCCTGGGGGGCCGTTTCGGCGGGCATTCGTGCTGTGTCAGAACTGTGATTCTCCTCGGTGTTGCCGTTGGCCATGCCACGTTCCTCCCGGTTCTGGCGGTCCATTTATCAACCCTATGGTGCCGGACGTAGAGTTCAACGTATGAGGTTCTACTGCTGATGGGGTCCGGTCACTCCCACGCTTCTACAGGTCATTCGGAGCCGACGCCCCAAGCGATGGCCGCGCGCCGGAAGGCAAACCGCATCCTCGCGGCGGTGCTGATTCCACTGACCCTCCTGACCCTGGCCGGCATGGCAATGCTGTGGCCCTCCGGGAGCAAGGAGGGAGTCTCCTTGGCCAACCCGTACTCGGCTGCGCCCGGTGTCACGTTCGACACCGGCACCATCCAAAGCGTGGTCACCGAAAACTGCATGCAGGGTGTGGCCCAGCAAGGCCAGCAGTCTCCGGCCGAACAGAGCCAAAGCCAGCAGGGCCAAACCCAGCAGGGATCAGACTGCACGTTCGCCTTCACGGAACCGGATCAGGGCGGAAGCCCCGTCAAGGTGGTCATCAACCCGGACGTCGCGAAGTCGCACGGGGTCAAGCCCGGCGACCAGATCCGCTACCTTAACCTGTCCAACGCCCAGGGCGCTTCAGCGTCCCAAGGTTCGCCGGCCTTTATTTTTGTTGACTTCGTCCGAACCCTGCCCATAGTCCTGCTCGCACTTGTCTATGCTGCGGTGGTCATCGCGGTGGCCCGCTGGCGGGGCCTGCGGGCACTGATCGGACTCGTGGGCGCCTACTTCGTGCTGGCCAGCTTTATGCTTCCCGGCCTGGTGGAGGGGAAGCCGCCGCTGCTGCTGGCCCTGGTGGGATCCACGGTGATTATGATCGGGGTCCTGTACTTCGCCCACGGTTTCTCGGCCCGGACCTCCACCGCCCTCCTGGGCACCATGTTCGGGCTGGGGATCACGGCGCTCCTGGCCGCCTGGGCCACCGGCGCCGCAAACCTCGCGGGGGTGGGCAACCACGAAGCGACCACCCTGGTGAACACCTCGGCCAACATCTCCATCTCGGGCGTGATCCTGTGCGGGCTCATCATCTCCGGGCTCGGTGTGCTCAACGATGTGACCATCACGCAGTCCTCCGCCGTCTGGGAGCTGTACGAGCTGGCGCCCGGAAGCAGCGCCCGGAAGCTGTTCACTTCAGCAATGCGCATCGGGCGCGACCACATCGCCTCCACTGTCTACACCATCGCCTTCGCCTACGCCGGCGCGGCCCTGCCGATCCTTATCATCGTGATGCTCTACGACCGCCCGCTCGCTGACACACTCACCAGCGCGGAGCTGTCGGAAGAGGTCATCAGGACCTTGGTCGGTTCCATCGGCCTGGTCCTGGCGATCCCGGTCACCACCCTGATTGCGGTGCTGGTAGTTAAGGCGACCGGTTCACGGGGAGGGGAGCTTCCGGGGTCCGGGGCCAGCGGAACAGACACAGCAGGAACGGACACAGCAGGAACGGACACAGCAGGAACAGACGCAGCGGGAACAGACGACAGCGCCAGTGCGGCCAGCGCTGTACGTTCGGCCGGTGCTGTACGTTCGGGCAGTGCCGCCGCACATCCCGCCGTCAACCCGGACGATGTCAACGATACGGGGACGCTCGCCGCGGCGGCCCTGCAGACAAGGCGGGGCCGCAGGGCGGCGGAGCGCGACTGACGGCACCGGCTGCCCGGGGACGGGCCGGAACTGCTGAAATTCCCGATTTGCCCGGCTTTGCAACAATGGATAGGTGACTGTTGCAGCAACTACTCCCGCACCCAGGCTGGAACTCCCGCCCCTGAAGCTGGGCCCCATCACCGTGGACACCCCGGTGATCCTGGCGCCCATGGCCGGCATCACCAACTCGGCTTTTCGCAGGCTCTGCCGCGAATACGGCGGCGGCATGTACGTGGCGGAGATGGTCACCTCCCGCGCATTGGTGGAGCGGACGCCCGAATCCCTGCGGATTATTTCGCACGACGACGACGAGAAGGTGCGTTCCGTCCAGCTGTACGGTGTGGACCCGGTGACGGTGGGCCAGGCCGTGCGTATGCTGGTGGAGGAAGACCGGGCGGACCACATCGACCTGAACTTCGGCTGCCCCGTTCCCAAGGTGACCCGGCGCGGCGGCGGCTCGGCCCTGCCCTGGAAGATTGACCTCTTCACCTCGATCGTGCAGACCGCCGTCAAGGAAGCCTCCAAGGGCAATGTCCCGCTGACCATCAAGATGCGCAAGGGCATCGACGAGGACCACCTCACGTACCTCGACGCCGGCCGGATCGCACGCGATTCCGGCGTTGCCGCCGTCGCCCTCCACGGCAGGACGGCAGCGCAGTTCTACTCCGGACAGGCCGACTGGTCCGCGATCGCGCGCCTTCGCGAGGCGCTGCCCGACATTCCGGTGCTCGGCAACGGCGACATCTGGTCCGCCGAAGACGCGGTGCGGATGGTGCGCGAAACAGGTGTTGACGGCGTGGTGGTGGGCCGCGGCTGCCAGGGCCGGCCCTGGCTGTTCGGCGACCTGCAGGCCGCGTTCGAAGGCAGCGACACGCGCTTCCGCCCAAACCTGCGCCAGGTGGCGGAGGGGGTGTACCGCCACGCCGAGCTCATGGTGGAAACCTTCGGCGACGAGGGCAAGGCGTTGCGCGAGATCCGCAAACACATCGCCTGGTACTTCAAGGGCTACGTGGTGGGCGGCGAACTGCGGACCCGGCTGGCGCTGGTGACCAGCCTCCAGGTGCTGCGGGACACCCTGGCCGAACTTGACCTCGACTCGCCATACCCGGGAGGTGACGCCGAAGGTCCCCGCGGCCGCGCAGGATCGCCAAAGAAGCCGGCCCTGCCCAAGGACTGGCTGGAATCCCGGGCGCTGAACGCGGACCAGTCGAGGGACATCTCCGCTGCGGAACTGGACGTCTCCGGTGGCTGAGACCAGGACCAGCGCACCGGTGCTGCCGGGCTACGACAGCCATGATTCTGCCCGCTGGGTGGAGGAACCGCCCAAAAGCGTTTACCGTTCCGACTTTGAGCGTGACCGCGCGCGGGTGCTGCATTCTTCTGCCCTCCGCAGGCTGGGCGCCAAGACACAGGTGGTGGCGCCGGACACCGACGACTTCGTTCGGACGCGCCTCACCCACAGCCTCGAGGTGGCCCAAGTGGGCCGCGAGCTGGGCCGCGCCCTCGGTTGCGACCCGGACGTGGTGGACACGGCCTGCCTGAGCCACGACCTGGGCCACCCGCCGTTCGGCCATAACGGGGAATCCGCCTTGAACGAGGTGGCGCATGCCATCGGCGGCTTCGAAGGCAACGCCCAGACCCTCCGGTTGCTGACGCGCCTGGAACCCAAGGTGCTGACGGCAGACGATCAGCCGGCCGGGCTGAATCTCACCAGGGCCAGCCTTGACGCCGCAGCGAAGTACCCCTGGTCCGCGCTGGAAGCCCCGGTGATCCACGGGCAGCGCACCAGCAAGTTCGGCGCCTATGAGGACGACCTGCCCATCTTCAACTGGATCCGGGAAGGTGCCCCCGAACGCCGGTCCTGCCTGGAGGCCCAGGTGATGGACCTCGCCGACGACATTTCCTATTCGGTCCACGACGTCGAGGACGCGATCGTCGCCGGGCACTTCCAGCTCCGTTGGATGGATAACCCGGACCACCGTGCCCGGGTAGTGGGGTACGCCAAGCAGTGGTACCTGCCGCACAATGATCCCGCCGCCATCGATGCTGCCCTGGCGCGGCTGGAGGCCACGGACGTGTGGGTGCGCGAAGCGGACGGGAGCCGCAAGTCCATGGCGGCCCTGAAGAACATGACCAGCCAGTTGATCGGCCGGTTCTGCCAGAGCGCCCTGGAAACCACCCGTGCCGTTTACGGTCCGGAGAACCTCACCCGGTACAACGCCCAGCTTATGGTGCCGGACGAGACCGTTATGGAGATCGCCGTCATGAAGGGCCTGGCCACCACCTTTGTGATGACCACCGAGCACCGCCAGCCCATCTACGAACGCCAGCGCGAAGTACTGCACGCCCTGGTCACAGCGCTGAGCGCCACCGGCGACCGGCACCTTGAGCCGATGTTCGCGGCTGACTGGCGGGACGCGCCCGACGACGGCGCTCGCCTTCGCGTAGTGATCGACCAGGTGGCGTCACTCACTGACGGCTCGGCGCTGGCCATGTACGAACGGCTGGTGGGAAGCCTTCCGTCGCTGTGGTGAGGTGCGCAACAGGGCGCCGGTCGCCGTCGTACCCCGGGGCTAGGATGGCTCTGTGCCTGGGCTGATCAAACGTGAAGATATCGACGAAGTACGCCAGCGCACGGACATTAAGGAAGTAGTTGACGGCTACGTCACGCTCAAGGGCGCCGGGCTGGGCACCTTCAAGGGCCTCTGCCCGTTCCATGACGAGCGCTCGCCGTCCTTTACTGTCCGGCCCCAGGTGGGCCGCTACCACTGCTTCGGCTGCGGCGAGGACGGCGACGTCATTGCCTTCGTCCAGAAGCAGGACCACAGCTCCTTCCAGGAGGCCGTGGAAAAACTGGCTTCCCGGATTGGCTATGAGCTCCGGTACGAGGACGGCGGGACCGGTCCCAGCCGGGAAGAAGTGGGGCGGCGGCAGCGGCTGCTGGATGCCCACAAAATCGCCGACGAATTTTTCCAGGCGCAGCTTCTGACACCCGGCGCCGCGGAGGCCCGGACCTTCCTGCACGGCCGCGGGTTCGACCGTGCTGCCGCTGAACAGTTCGGCGTGGGTTACGCGCCGCAAGGCTGGGATGCGCTGCTCAAGCACCTCCGTGGCCGGGGCTTCACGGACGCCGAGCTGAAGCTCACCGGCATGTTTTCTGAAGGAAACCGGGGTATTTATGACCGGTTCCGTGGCCGCCTGATCTGGCCCATCCGGGACATCGCGGGGGACACCATTGGTTTCGGTGCCCGCAAGCTCTACGAGGACGACCAGGGCCCCAAGTACCTGAACACGCCCGAGACCACCTTGTACAAGAAATCCCAGGTGCTGTACGGGATTGACCTCGCGAAGCGCAACATCGCCAAGGACCGGCAGCTGGTGGTGGTGGAGGGCTACACGGACGTTATGGCCTGCCACCTGGCTGGGATTCCGACGGCGGTGGCCACCTGCGGCACCGCGTTCGGCACCGAGCACATCAAGATTGCCCGCAGGCTGCTTTCGGATGACGGCACCGGGGGAGAGGTGATCTTCACCTTCGACGGCGACGCCGCCGGCCAGAAGGCAGCCCTGCGCGCCTTTGAAGAGGACCAGCGCTTCACCGCGCAGACATTTGTGGCCGTGGAGCCCTCGGGGGCCGATCCATGCGACCTGCGCCAAAGCAAGGGTGATGAGGCAGTACATGCGCTGGTGCAGTCCCGGCGTCCGCTGTTTGAATTTGCCATCCGCACCACGCTGAAGCAGTTCAACCTGGACACTGTGGAAGGCCGCGTGCAGGGACTGAAGGCTTCAGTTCCGGTGGTCGCCGCCATCCGGGACGCTTCCACCCGCACTGGCTACTGCCAGGCGCTCACGGGCTGGCTGGGAATGCCGGACCCCAACGAGGTGCTGCGCCTGGTCACGGCAGAAGTCAAGAACGCAGCGAAGCGTGGCGACCAGGGCGGGCCTCCCGCCCCCGGTCCCCGGACTCCCTCAGGCGCCGCCCAACCGGGCGGCCCCGGGGTAGCTGCCGGGCCGCCGTCGGGCGCTGTCCCGTCCTTCCACCGCCCGGACCCGCGCGATCCGGTGGCTTCCATGGAGCGGCAGGCGCTGGAGGTTGCGCTGCAGGAGCCGGCTCTGCTTGCCGGCGGAATCTGGGAACGCTTCGCCGCGGCCCGTTTCGCTACCCCGGCCTTCCAGGCGGTCCATGACGCCATGCGGGCCACCGACCCTGCCCTCACCGCTGACCCCGTGCGCTGGGTGGAGCACGTGATGCACGAGGTCCCCGAGCCGCTGCGGCCGCTGGTCTCTGAACTGGCCGTGGTGCCGTTGCCTGCCAGCACGGAGGAAGCAGTGCAGAAATACTGCCGGGACATCCTGTCGCGGCTTTTCGAGCTCCAGATCACCCGGGTCAAGGCCGAGAAGATGGGCCAGCTCCAACGGCTGGATCCGGCCGCAGATCCGGAAACGTACCAGCGGCTCAACCGAGAGCTCATGATGCTGGAAATGGAACGCCGTGCCCTGCGCTCTGATGCCTAGGCCGCACCCCTGCTGTTCCCGATTTCGCTTCCAGCAAGGGTGTTTGCTAGGCTAATACCCGCTTCATTCCTCCTTAGCTCAATTGGCAGAGCATTCGACTGTTAATCGAAGGGTTGCTGGTTCAAGTCCAGCAGGAGGAGCGCGCAATCCCCGTTCCGGGCCTCCGGAACGGGGATTTTTTTGCCCTCGAAACCGTAAATCTGCCCGCAAAACAGCCGATTTCACTTTGGTGCGAATCCTTTGCTAATGTCATACCTGCTTCATTCCTCCTTAGCTCAATTGGCAGAGCATTCGACTGTTAATCGAAGGGTTGCTGGTTCAAGTCCAGCAGGAGGAGCCAACAGAAAAATCCCTGTTCCTCCACCGGAGGGACGGGGATTTTTCTTTACCTAGACGAAGTCCATTTCCACCTGAAGGAACCGCTCGGCCTCGGCGATCGCGGCGAGGAACGCCTCCTTTTCGGTGGGCGACTTCCGCGGCTGGCGCGGGTTCCACTCATGGGGCGCGGAATGGACGCGGACGAAGCCGGTGTCCGGCGGCGCGTAGAAGATGCCGAAGCGCTGCACAGGCCATTCCGGGGAGGTTTCAGGAGCCACCAGCAGGGCCGCTGCGAAGGCGGGGTTGTACCACTGGGCGATGGGCCGGCGGCGGTCCTCAGTAAAGAGTCCTGCCGCGTAGAGGGCTGCGGACTGCTCGCCGCTCTGGGCACACAACCGGTCCCACCACAGTGGCAGTATGCCGGTATCGCACCGTTGCCACGTGGCCGGAAGTGGCGGATGATCCTGCCAGCTGGGCACGGACACCATTTTATCCCGTGACAGGTCCACAGCGGCAGACGCCGGGGCCATGGCTCAGGCGTGCGGGGAGCACCGTGCGGGAAGCGCCGTGGCGGCCCGGGCGGGAGGAATCAGGGCCGGTTCCACGGCCCGGGGTTGACGCGGTACAGCAAAGCAGATCCCGCCACCATGCCCAGTACAATTCCCATCGCCGGGCTGCCCAGGGCACGGCCCGCGAAATAACCGGCGACGGCGCCCAGCACCGCCCCCAGGAAAAGTCCCCGGCGGTTCCGGTGCGGCTTGCGCCCTGCACTCTGCTTCATGGCGTCAGTGGATCGATGGCACGGTGCGCGGCCGGACCACAAGCCACAGGGCCGCGATGGCGAGCAGGATGCAGGCTCCCTGGACGGCGCCCATGGGAGCGGCACTGGTGATGCCCAGCCAGCCAACGACAGGGGAGATGAGCCCGGCCATCATGAAGGTTGAGAAACCGAGCAGGGAGGCGGCAGTGCCGGCCTGGGCGGAATGCCCGGCGAGTGCCAGCACCTGCACGCAGGGGAACATAAAGCCGGTGCCCATGATGTAGAACCACAGCGGCACCAACACGCCCCAGAGCCCGAATCCCAGCTGGTCGAACACCACGATCAGCATGGCCATAACGAACATCCAGGCCGTGGCGCCCGCCACGATCCATTGTGGCGGTACCCGCCGGATGAGGCGCGAGCTCGTCTGGATGCCTGCAACGATGCCCAGTGAATTGATGCCGAAGAGCAGGCCGTACTCCTGGGCTGAAAAACCGAAAACGTCCTGGAACAGGAAGGGTGATGCCGAAAGGTACGTGAACAGGCCGCCGAAATTCAGGCCGGCCACCATGAGCAGCCCAACAAAGATCCTGTCGCTGAAGAGGATCCGGTAGCGCTGGCGCGCCGTCAATCCGCTCTGCTGGCGCTTTTCCGGTGGCAGCGTCTCGCGCACCAGGAACAGGGCGGCCACGATGACCAAAGTGCCGTAGGCGGCGAGGAACACAAAGATCCCCGGCCACGGCATCACCAGGAGCAGCTGTGAGCCGATGACGGGGGCAAGGATCGGTGCCAGCCCGCTGACCAGGGACATGCGGGAAAACATCTTGACCAAGGCATAGCCGGAAAACAGGTCCCGCACCATAGCCATGGCCACGACGCCTCCGCCGGCGGCGCCCACGCCCATGAGGACGCGGAAAATGCCCAAGGTGGTGATGTCCGGGGACAGGGCGGCGCCGAGCGACGCTGCAATGTGGAGGGCGGTGGCCAGGATCAGCGGGTTCCTGCGGCCGAACTTGTCGCTGAATGGGCCTACCACCAACTGGCCAATGGCAAAGCCCACGGTGGTCCCGGCCAAGGTCAGCTGGACCTGGGCCTCGGTTACGCCCAGGCTCGCTTCCAGCGCGGGAAAGGCAGGAAGGTAGAGGTCGATCGTGAACGGACCCAAGGCCGTCAGGGCGCCGAGAAGGAGGATGTACAGGAGTTTCCGTCGGCGGCTCAACAGATCGCCCGGATTGCTGGGGATGGTCACGGATATCAATCCTAGGCCGGGGCAGGCAGGAATTCTGCAGCGTTGTAGGCCGCGCCGTCCGGTAAGCCCGGAGGTTCGCCCTTAACCTGAATGATAGTTTTGGTGCCGGGGACTGTGCAGCTGCACGTCCCGCAGCACATGGAAGCCGAATCGACCATGAAACAGTAAGGCGGAACCGATGAGCGGACGTCACAGCGGGCGGACCAGCCAGGGATTGCGTATCGCTGCGCTGCCCAGGACGCTTAAACTCCTTTTCCGGTTGGCGCCCCGCCAGCTGAACGACGAAGTCGCTTTCGCGAAAATAGAGCTCAAGCGCAAGGGCATCCAGGTCGGGGTTGCCGCAGCTTTCCTCGCCGTGGCCCTGGTCTTCCTCCTCTTCCTTGTGGTCGGACTCATTGTTGCCGCCATCATGGGCCTGGCCACCATCATGCCCGCGTGGCTGGCCGCCCTCCTGGTATCCGCAGCATTCCTGCTGGTAGCACTCATCGGCGGACTGATTGGCATGCGCAAGTTCAAGAAGGCCATGCCCCTGCTGCCCGAGGAAACCATCCGGGGCATTAAGCACGACATCGGTATCGCGAAGGAGGGTTCGGCCTTCAACCCCGCAATCCTCGATCCGCAGAGCCCCGAAGCCAAAGCTGCCAAAGCGGCCAAGGCGGAGGCCGCCGCGAAAGCCAAGGCGGAAAAGGAAGCAAAGGCGGTGGAGCACAACCAGGAATTCCCGCAGGCATCCGAGCCGGAACTCGCCCGCCGCCTGAACCAGCGCCGCCACCACCTCACCGAGGTCCGCGATGAACTCGGCGAAGAGCTCGACGTCAAAACCCAGGCGCAGTTCCTGCTGGCTGCCGCTCAGGGCAAACTCCGCCAGGGCCAGGTTCTCGCGGTCCGGGGCAAGGATCTTGCCGGGCACCGGCTGGCAGCTCTGTCGGAGTCCTCAGGAGGCCTGGGCGGCCGGTGGAAACCACTGGCTGTCCTCGCGGCCGCCGGTACCGTGTTCGTAGTCCTGGTCCGCAAGCTCCTTCGGACCTACTAGCAGCGGCCTTTTCGACGGCGCAGGCGCCGGGCAGCGCGTTGCAGGGGCACAGGCAGAAATCATGAGTCCGCGCCCGAAGGGCAGCAGGAAGGAAAGGGGGACGGCGTGAAGTTTATCGGTGCCGGCTCCCGTCCCGGACGCCCCCAGGTGGATCACGACCGCGTATTCACCATCCCCAACCTTCTGACAGTCGTGCGGTTCATGGGGGTGCCGCTCTTTGTCTGGCTGGTCCTGGCCCAAAAGGAATACGGCGCCGGTGTGGTGGTGCTCGCCGTGATGGCAAGCACCGACTGGATTGATGGTTACGTCGCCCGGCGCTTCGATCAGGCCTCCAAGCTCGGCAGGGTCCTCGATCCCATTGCCGACCGGCTGGCGCTGATCGCCGTCGCCGTCACCCTGGTGATTGCCGGAGTCGTGCATTGGTTGTACCTGGCCGCGCTGGTGATTCCGGACGCCGTGCTGCTGGTCCTCACCCTGTCCTTCTTCGGCGGCCATCCGGACCTTCCCGTCAGCGTAGTGGGCAAGGTGCGCACCGGGCTGCTGCTCCTGGGCACGCCGATGCTGGTCCTGTCCCGGCTGGACACCCCATTTTCGGATGAGTTGTTCGTCGCCGCGTGGATAGTGCTGGGCCTTGGCCTGATCGGCCACTGGATCGCCGCCTACAACTATTTCTGGGCCATCCTGCGCAAAGGCAGGATGCAGCAGCATCACGACGGCGGGACCGCCTGATGGTGTGGGTGGCCGTTGTGCTTGCGCTGCTTGGAGCCTTCTGCCTTGCCCTTGGAGCCCAGCGCCAGGGAAGCGCCGTCAAAGCCGACACCGGCGGCCTGGCACTTAGCTCGAATGGCTTCCTCCGCCTCCTTCGGAACCCGCGCTGGGTCTTCGGCCTCCTGCTGCTGTGTGCGGGCATGGCCATGAACGCGGTGGCCCTCGTGTCCGCCCCGCTCACCGTAGTCCAGCCAATCGGCGCCATCGCGCTCGTCATCACAACCGTCATCAACGCCAAGGACCAGGACCTCACCATCAACCGGGCAACCGTGGTGGCCATCGCCGCGTGTGTGACGGGCTCTGCGCTCTTTGTCCTCCTGGCCGTCAACGTCACCCAGGAAAACCACCATGTAAGCCTCGAGGCCGAACTCACCATTGTGCTGCTGCTCGCCCTCGCTGTCGGACTCTTCGGCACGTTGGCCGTAATGTTCAAGCACCGGATCAACGCTTTCGTCTACATCCTGGGCGCCGGCGTCCTCTTCGGATTCGTGGCCGTCCTCACCCGGATCATCGGCAAGCACCTGCTCGACCCCAACGGGCTGTTCCTGCTGAACGTGCAGTGGTACTCCGTGGTGGCCCTTATTGCTGCGGGTGGGCTGGGGTCATGGTTTGTCCAAAACGCCTACTCCGCGGGACCGCCGGACCTGGTGATCGCAGGACTCACGGTGATCGATCCCCTTGTGGGGATAGCCATCGGCATTGTCATCCTCGGCGAACTCCGCCCCGATGTCCACGCCGTCATGGCCATTGCGATGGGAACGGCGGCATCCCTTGCTATCGTGGGAGTCATAGCCCTGTCCCGGCACCACCCCGAGGTCACCAAGCGCAAAAAAGACGCTCGGAAGGCCGCGGGCAGGCCGTCCCACTAGTCCCTTCGCCAGCAACTACACGAAGCCCCGGCGCCATGCCAGCGGCCAACCGTGCTGTCAGTGCAACTGTCCGCACCGTGACCATCAGGAGTTCTCCACGTGACCACGCCCGCAGACCAGCAACCTCTGACCATCCTGATCGCCGCGGACACCTACCCGCCCCACATCAACGGGGCCGCGCAGTTCGGCTACCGCCTGGCCAAGGGAATGACGGGCCGGGGCCACAACGTGCACGTGCTGGCCTGCCGTGCGGACAACGGGAAGAGCTTCACCGAGTTCCGGTCAGAGGCCACCGTGCACCGCCTCCGCTCGCACGCCGCCCCCACCCATGAGTACTTCCGCCTGTGCTTCCCGTGGGAAATCAAGAAGGAGATCAGCCTCCTTTTTGACCGGGTCAAGCCCGACGTCGTCCACATCCAAAGCCACTACATGATCGGCGAGCATGTCCTGTACGAGGCCGCCAAGCGGGGCATCCGGATCGTCGCCACGAACCACTTCATGCCGGAGAACCTCAACCCGTTCCTGCCGTTTCCGCAGTGGTTCAAAAACATCATCGGACGGATCTCCTGGAAGGACATGGGCAAAGTCATGGGGCGGGCTGACGTAGTCACCACGCCCACCCCGCTCGCGGCCAAGGCCATGCACCAGCACGCCTTCCTCCGCAAGGTCCTCCCGCTCTCCAACGGCATCGATTCGGCCGCCTACGAACTCCAGCCCGGCGAGCACATCGAACCGCACCCCCACCCCACCGTCGTGTTTGCCGGCCGCCTCGCCGAGGAAAAGCATGTGGATGTGCTGATCCAGGCCATCAGCAAAACACCGCCCGAGCTGAACGTGCACCTTGAAATCGTGGGCGGCGGCGAGGTCCGTTCTTCCCTCGAAAACCTCGTCCAGCGCCTCGGGCTGGGGGACAGGGTGAAGTTCCTGGGCCTGATCAGCGACGAGGACCTGAGGAAGACGTATATTAGGGCCGACCTCTTCTGCATGCCCGGGACTGCAGAGCTGCAGTCCCTGGTAACCCTGGAGGCGATGTCCGCCTCGACGCCGGTTGTGCTGGCGGACGCCATGGCATTGCCGCACCTGGTGCGCGACGGCGAGAACGGGTACCTGTTCACCCCGAACGACAGCGATGACCTCGCCAAAAAGATCACCATGATTCTTGAGCTGCCGGCCGACCAGCGCGCCGCCATGGGCCAGGTCAGTCGGCAGATGGTGGAACCCCACAGCATCGAGGGGACCCTGCAGACCTTCGAGGACCTGTACCGGGGCGCGCGCTTCGAGGACAAAGTGGTCTGAACGCTTTCCGGGATTTGCTAGAGTAATTCTGCCCTGCAGGCACATCCCCTTCGCGGAGACCAGCAAGGGCATAGGGGGCTATAGCTCAGCTGGTTAGAGCGCGGGACTCATAATCCTAAGGTCCTCGGTTCAAGTCCGAGTAGCCCTACCTCGAAAGAGCCCTCCTTCACTTGTAAAGAAGGGAAGGAGGGCTCTTTTGCCCTTGGACGCTAAGAACGGCAAACAGCGCTTCGGTTGGAATACTGCCTCGCGCTTCCTGAGACTGCCTGTAGCTGCATAAGACTGCCTGTATAAGTCAGCACCGGCACGACGCCCACTCTCACGGCTGGTCGGTTAGTCTTTTGCGATGGCTGACATGGAGTTTAAAAAGCGGTTGGACCAGGTTGAGGCGTTGTACAACGAGCTCCAAGAGTTGCGGCAGCGCGGCACGGCTGCAGGCAAGGAGGAGGTCGTCCTGGCTGAGATGCGCCTGGATAACGCATGGCGGGAGTTGTATGAGTTCATGGAACTACCTCTGTCGCCTGACGCCCGAATCGGTGATGGTGCCGAGTAGTTCCAAGGCCCCCTGACCTTGGTTATGGTGGCCTGATGACTGTAACTAATGAAGTAGTGCCGAAGCGCTCGAGGTTCCTGACGGTTGAGCAGGTAGCCGAGGAGTTGGCTATACGTGAGCCGACTGTCCGCCAACTGTTGACGGCGGGTGAGTTGCGGGGGTTGCAGATCGGCGTCCACCGTACCTGGCGCGTAGCTGCCAGGGATCTGGAGGACTACATCGAGCAGGCATACCGGGTCACTGCTGAGCGGATAGCGGCCGGGGAAGCAGCCGATGATGGGTCTTAGCGCGACGTTGGCCGGTCGTTAACTTTCTGGGCGTATCGGGCCACCGCCCCTCGTCGGGCAGCTCCTGCCGAGCCAAAGAGGCAGGGGGCGGGCATGTGCCGTTGCCCTTGTGGGCAAACCACTTCCCAGCGACGCCAAGAAGGACAGCGACGTGTTTCCGCTTGGGGCATTTGAGCGCGAGCAGGTTCTTGTTTCCTAAGCCTCCGATCTGAGGTATGTTACTGAGCAGTAACATACGGTGCTCCTTCCGGAGAGCCCCGATCACCGCTGATCACCTGCGAGGTAACCATGTCCACTCCTGCCGCCGACCTCAACAACCTTCCCTACGCCGATGGCGACTTCTATTCCTTCGTGCAGTTGCTGAGCGGAAAGGAGCAGGACCGGCTGGCAGAGGTCCGGGATTTCCTGGCCCGCGAGGTCCGTCCCATCGCTGTTGACTTCTGGAACCGCGGCGAATTTCCCATGGACCTGATTCCGAAGCTGGCGGACATCGACCTGGTCAGTCCGGTGCGCAGGCAGGGCCACTCCAACCTGTTTGCGGGCCTGATGCACGCCGAGGTGACGCGCGCTGATGCGTCCATCTCCACCTTCATGGGCGTCCACGACGGTCTCTTCACCGGTTCCATCGAAGCGCTGGCCTCCCAGGAGCAGAAGGACGCGTGGCTGCCGGACATCTACGCGCTCAAGAAGATCGGCGCCTTTGGCCTGACCGAGCCCCTCGGAGGCTCCGACGTGGCCGGCGGAACACGGACTACGGCACGCCGCGAAGGTGAAACGTGGATCCTGAACGGCGCCAAGCGCTGGATTGGGAACGCCACCTTCTCGGACTGGGTAGTCATCTATGCGCGGGACCTGGACGATAACAAGGTCAAGGGCTTCCTGGTAGAGACCACGCTGGAGGGTTTCAGTGCGGAGAAGATCGAGAACAAAATTGCACTCCGCACCGTCCAAAACGCCGATATCACGCTGGACAATGTGGTGGTGCCTGACTTCTGCAAGCTCGCCCACGCCAACAGTTTCCGGGACGTCAACAAAGTCCTGAAAGTCACGCGCCTCGGTGTCGCCTGGCAGGCCGTGGGGCAGCAGCTGGCCGCCTTCGATGTAGCCCGGCGCTATGCCGTCGAGCGTCACCAGTTCGGCCGGCCGCTGGCCTCCTTCCAGCTCGTCCAAAGCCAGCTGGTGCAGATCCTGGGCAACGCCGTCAGTTCCATGGGCATGATGGTGAGGTTGTCCCAGCTGGAGGACGCCGGCACGGCCAAGGACGAGCAGTCCGCCCTGGCGAAAGCCTTCACCACCGCAAGGATGCGTGAAAGCGTGGCTATCGGCCGGAACCTCCTGGGCGGCAACGGCATCGTGACCGACTTCGAAATGGCCAAGATCTTCGCCGACGCCGAAGCCATTTATTCCTATGAGGGGACGCACGAAATCAACACCCTGGTGACCGGCCGGGCGATCACCGGTATCTCCGCCATCGTCTGAGGCGCCTCCATCCGGTCCCGCCTGCACTGTCCGGGCCCTATGGCGGCGCTCCGAGCGGCAGCAGGATGGATGGCCGCAGGTCCATCACAAACTGCAGCGGATTCACGTAGTCCTCGCCGCGCCGAACGCCCCAGTGAACGCACGAAGCGGCAGGGCAATGGCCGGGGAGGACCGTGCCGATCGTCTGGCCCGCGCCCACCGCGCTGCCGGCCGCGAGGCTGCTCTCTACCGGTTCAAAGCTGCTGCGAAGGCCGTTGCCATGGTCGATGGTAATGACCGGCCGGTCCACCACAACTCCCACGAAGCTCACGGTGCCCGCCGCCGGCGAGGTGACCTGGACGCCGTCGGACGCTGTTCCCAGGTCCACGCCGCGGTGGCCGCTGAGCCATGGCTTGGGCGGCGGGTCGAAGTCCCGCACAATGGGCGGGCGGGGGGAGAACGGCCACTGCCAGGAGGGTGCCGCCTCCGTGCGCGTGGGTACCGGAGCGAAGGCCAGCGTCTCCCCGGTGGGGGTAAGCGAAGCGGGCAGCAGGAGCAGGGCTGCAAGCAGTGCCGGTGGTGTCATATGCCCAGCCTGCGCCGGTTCGAAAAGGGCCGGCAGGGGCAGGTTGGCCTATGTGGATAAGGCTGCCGGCCGGCGTCGTTGCTGTCCTCCGGGTGCGGGCGCCTGTAGTACACTTGATGGAGCAGTTTGCTGCGCCCTCAACGCTTTCCGTCCGGCGGCTATCCCAACGGTTTTTCCAACGGTATACGCCCCTGTCCTGGTTTGCGTCGGCACGTCTCATTCAGGAGTGTGGGGGAGCGGCAGCTGACTACGCGCATCCAGCCCTCCAGTGGAGGATCATGCTTCTTGCGGTCAGCGCCCCCGGGTGCTGATGAGAAGCGCGATGGATGCCAGGAGCACGGCCCGCCCGGGCCACGCTAATCAACCGTCAACTATTGGCAGGGTAAGAAGCCTTGGGGCTTTCTCATGAATGACCTGCCGGAAGGAGCGTCGGCATGCCCGTCGTAACTATGCGCCAGCTGCTTGACAGCGGCGTCCACTTTGGACACCAGACCCGCCGTTGGAACCCGAAGATGAAGCGCTTCATCTTCACCGAGCGCAACGGCATCTACATCATCGACCTTCAGCAGTCGCTGTCCTACATCGACCGCGCCTACGAGTTCGTGAAGGCCACCGTTGCACACGGTGGCACCGTCCTCTTCGTCGGCACCAAGAAGCAGGCCCAGGAAGCGATTGCCGAGCAGGCAACCCGCGTCGGCCAGCCCTACGTGAACCAGCGTTGGCTCGGCGGTATGCTGACCAACTTCCAGACGGTCGCCAAGCGCATCCAGCGCATGAAGGAACTCGAAGAGATCGACTTCGACGACGTCGCCGGCTCCGCGTACACCAAGAAGGAGCTCCTGCTCCTCAAGCGTGAACTCACCAAGCTCGAGTCCAACCTCGGCGGTATCCGCAACCTCACCAAGGCACCCTCCGTGCTGTGGATCGTGGACACCAAGAAGGAGCACCTCGCCGTTGACGAGGCCAAGAAGCTGAACATCCCCGTTGTGGCCATCCTGGACACCAACTGCGATCCGGACGAGGTCGACTTCCCGATCCCGGGCAACGATGACGCCATCCGCTCCGTGAACCTCCTGACCCGCGTTGTTGCCGACGCCGTTGCCGAAGGCCTCATCGCCCGCAACAACCGCGCCACCGGCACCACCGAAGCTCCGGAAGAGCCGCTGGCCGAGTGGGAGCGCGAGCTCCTCGAAGGCAGCAAGGCTGAAGAAGCTGCTGCTCCCGCTGCTCCCGCCGAGGAAGCTGAAGCACCGGCTGCTGCCGAGGCAGCTGCTCCAGCAGAAGACGCTGCTCCGGCTGAAGACGCCAAGTAACACAAGTAAATCCGGATTCTCCGGCGCCGCCTGCGGTGCCGGAGCTGCTGACAGGATGGCGGCCCACCACGTGGGCTGCTGTCCTGTCGGTCCGTACACCACAACAAATTTCTAGACAGAGGGGTTCACATGGCGAACTACACTGCCGCGGACATCAAGGCCCTGCGCGAGCGCACCGGCGCCGGCATGATGGATGTCAAGAAGGCTCTTGACGAAGCCAACGGTGACGCCGAGAAGGCCATCGAAATCATCCGCATCAAGGGCCTCAAGGGTGCTACCAAGCGCGAGGGCCGCTCCACCGCTGAAGGCCTGGTGGCCGCAAAGGTCAGCAACGGCGTCGGCGTTATGATCGAGGTCAACTGCGAGACCGACTTCGTGGCCAAGGCTGACAAGTTCATCCAGCTGGCTGACAAGGTCCTGGCCGTTGCCGTTGAGTCCGGCGCAGCCGACCTCGAGACCCTGCTCGCCACCGAAGTTGACGGCAAGCCGCTCTCCGAGGTCGTCGTCGAAGAAGGCGCTGTCCTGGGTGAGAAGGTTGTTGTACGCCGCATCTCCCGCGTCGAGGGCGCAACGGTTGACGCTTACCTGCACAAGACCTCCAAGGACCTCCCGGCCCAGGTTGGCGTGCTGTTCGCCGTTGACGGTGAAGGCGAAACCGCTGCCACTGCCGCCCACGATGTTGCAGTCCACATTGCTGCCATGGCGCCGAACTACCTGACCCGCGACGACGTTCCGTCGGAGCTGGTTGAGTCCGAGCGCCGCATCGCCGAAGAGACCGCCAAGGCCGAGGGCAAGCCCGAAGCCGCACTCACCGAGATCGTCGAAGGTCGCGTGACCGGCTTCTACAAGGGTGAGGTCCTGGTTGACCAGGCATTCGCGAAGGACGCCAAGAAGTCCGTGGCACAGGTCCTCGAAGAGGCCGGTGTCAAGGGAACTGCGTTCACGCGTTTCCGCGTCGGCTCCTAGTCGAAACTGCAAGGGGGTGGCCACTTCGGTGGCCGCCCCTTTTGCATGCACGGGGCCGGTTCCGGGCATTGGCCCCAGCAGGATAACCTTTTTTCAGACTCACCAACGGGAAGGCATCATGGAAGCCGTCAACACTGTAATCCAGCCAGAGAAAAGTCGACGCCGGGTCCTCCTGAAGCTTTCCGGCGAGGTCTTCGGCGGCGGGAAGCTTGGTGTCGACCCGGAAACTGTCCGCGATGTCGCCAAGCAGATCGCGGCCGCCGTCCCCCAGGTGGAAGTGGCGATCGTGGTTGGCGGCGGCAATTTCTTCCGCGGGGCAGAACTCTCCCAGAGCGGCATGGACCGCTCAAGGGCCGACTACATGGGCATGCTCGGAACGGTGATGAACTGCCTGGCCCTGCAGGACTTCCTGGAGCAGGCCGGCGTCGAAACCCGCGTCCAGAGCGCCATCACCATGGGGCAGGTAGCCGAAGCCTACATTCCCCGCCGCGCCATCCGGCACATGGAAAAGGGCCGCGTGGTCATCTTCGGCGCCGGGGCCGGCCTGCCGTACTTCTCCACCGACACCGTTGCCGCCCAGCGTGCACTCGAAGTCCATGCCGACGTCGTCCTGATGGCCAAGAGCGGTGTGGACGCCGTCTACACGGCAGATCCGAAGAAGGACCCCTCCGCCGAGCGGCTCGAAACCCTCAGCTATGACGATGCCCTCCGCCGCGACATCCGCGTGATGGACCAGACGGCGATGACCATGTGCAAGGACAATAATCTCTCGATGGTGGTCTTTGGCATGGAGGGTGAAGGCAACGTTACCCGGGCCATCCTGGGCGAAAAGCTGGGCACCCTGGTTACCGCCTAGCTACGGCTAGGATGTTTTCAGGACAGTTCCGCCCCTGCCTTTCGGGACCAGGGGCGGAAGCAGCAACAGAGAACCACGTTTGTGCATGGACCCGGCGTCCCGGACTGCACCAGAATCGTCAGGAGAGACCGTGATCGAAGAAACCTTGCTCGAAGCCGAAGAAAAGATGGACAAGGCCGTTGAGGTAGCCAAGGAAGACTTCGCTGCCGTCCGTACCGGCCGCGCAAACCCGGGACTCTACAACAAGGTCCTGGTGGAATACTACGGTTCCCCGACCCCGCTGCAGCAGCTCGCGTCCTTCGCCATCCCGGACGCCCGCACCATCCTCATCACCCCGTTCGACAAGACCGCCCTGCGCGACATTGAACGGGCGCTCAGCGACTCCGAAGTCGGCGCCAACCCGTCCAACGACGGCAACGTCATCCGGATCACCATTCCCGAGCTGACGAAGGAACGCCGCAAGGAGTACGTCAAGATCGTCAAGACCAAGGGTGAGGACGCCAAGGTCTCCATCCGCAACATCCGCCGGAAGGCCAAGGAAACCCTGGACAAGCTGGTCAAGGACGGCGAGGCCGGCGAGGATGAGGGCACCCGCGCCGAAAAGGAACTGGACGGCCTCACCAAGGCGCACGTGGACGGCATCGACGAGCTGCTCAAGCGCAAGGAAGCAGAGCTGCTCGAAGTCTGATGGGCCAGGCAGAGCAGGCCCCGGCACAACGGGCGCGCAAACGGGGGAAGCAGCCCAGGACCAACCCCACGCCGAAGGCCGGCCGGAACCTTCCGGCCGCGGTGGTGGTGGGTCTGGCCATGCTCTTCGCAGTGCTCGGCGGACTGCTGTTCCTCCCGCTCGGATTTGTTGCGGTCACCACTTCGTTCGCTGTTTTTGGGGTGTGGGAAATTTACCGCGCCCTGGAGGCGAACGGCACCAGGATGCCCATTGTTCCGGTCATGACCGGAACAGTGGCCATGCCATTTGCCGCCTACCTCGGCGGGATCGAAAGCCTGCTCTTTGCGATGCTGCTCAGTTCGGTGGCAGTGCTGTTGTGGCGTTCCATCGAAAGCGCTGCGGGCTCGGCCAACAGCATCTTCGCAGGTGTCTTCACGTTGGGCTGGGTGCCGTTCTTCATCAGCTTCGCGGCGCTCCCGCTGCACGCTTCGGGCGGCGCTACTCCGTTGGGCCTTTGGCCGGGAGGAACAATTCCTGACGGAGCATGGCAGGTGGCGGTGATGCTGCTGCTGGTGGTGTCCAACGACACCTTCGGGTACCTGGTGGGCGCCTCCCTGGGCAAGCATCCGATGGCGCCCAAGATCAGCCCAAAGAAATCCTGGGAAGGATTTGCCGGTTCCATCGGCGGCGCGATCCTGATCGGCATCCTTGCGAGCCTCTTTGTGCTGGACAAGCCCTGGTGGGTGGGCGTGGTTTTGGCGGTGGGGTTGGTGGCGGCTTCCACGGCAGGTGACCTGGCCGAGTCGATGGTGAAACGCGAACTGGGCGTCAAGGACATGAGCAGCATCCTGCCGGGACATGGCGGCGTGATGGACCGGCTGGACTCCATCGTTTTTGCAGCCCCGGCAGCCTTTGTCCTGTATGGGCTCGTTTCCGGGGCCTGACACACAACCCCCGCCGGGCCCAGGCGCCAATAGACTGGTGCAGAGTAACGGCTTGAAGAGCATCGAAGGAATCAAAAGTGGCATTGGACATTCATCGGCAAATCCCTGCGTCCTTTGAGCGCGTGCAGCGCAGCGATTACGGCTATAACGCCAAGCAGGTGGACGAGTTCCTGCAGCGGGCGCGGGTGTCACTTGAAACCCCGGAGGCTGCGGCGCAGCCTGTCACCAGTGCCGTTGTCAGGGCAGTTTCCTTCGACCCCGTTAAAGGCGGTTACTCCGCTGCCGTCGTGGACGCAGCACTGGACCGCCTCGAAGACGCCTTCGCCCGCCGCGAGCGGGACGAGCTGATCGCTGCCCACGGTGAGGAAGCCTGGCTGCGGGAGATTGGGAACCTGTCCGGCATCCTCCGCGGCCGGCTGCACCGCCCGGACGGCGACCGCTTCCGCCGTCCGGCGAAGAAGAAAGTGCGGAGCTACAACACGGCCGACGTCGACCGGCTGTGCCACGAACTCATCGCCTATCTCGAACAGGACAAGCCGCTCAGCGTCGACAACATCCGCCGCGCAGTTTTCCGTCCCGCCGTTGGCCGGGAGGGGTACGAGGAAACCCAGGTGGACGCCTTCCTGGACCGTGTGGTTGAGCTGATGGCAGCCATCGACTGACCCGTCTTCAGGCTCCCACCGGCGGTGTCGGGGGAGAACTATCGCGGGGTCATCTTTCGGTGGCGAGTGGCCGTTCCGGAGTGTGGAGGCGGGTCATCACCCGGGGCATGGTCTTCGGGACCCGCTGAACGGTGGCGCGGGAAACCAGGACCATCACTGCGAAGGCCGCCGGCACTGTCCATGCTGCAGGCTGGGCCAGCCAGGGCGCGAGGTTGTTGGCGCCCGCTACGGAGCCCGCAATCATCGCGCCGCCGCAGAGAACGCCGCCCGTCACCATCCCGGCGATGGCGCCGGCGTCTGTCAGTCCCCGCCACCAGATGCCGAGCAGCAGCACCGGGCAGACAGTGGACGCGGTGAACGCGAAAACCAAACCCACACTTCCGGCCAGGGCCAGCGAATCCGTCATGAGGGCGAACCCCAGGGGCACCACGATGGAGATCACCGCCGCCAGCCGGAAGCCGCCAACCCCGGCGCCCAGGACGTCCTGGCTGATGACGCCGGCAAGGGATACCACCAAGCCGGACGTGGTGGAGAGGAAAGCGGCAAAGGCGCCCGCCACCACACAGGCTGACAGCAGATCGCCGGCGGCACCGCCCACCAGTTCGCCGGGGAGCAGCAGCACCATGGCATCGGCCTGGTTGGCGCGGGCGAGTCCGGGCGCAAACATCCTGCCCACAAGTCCATAGGCCGTAGGAAACAGGTAGAACACGGACAGCAGGCCCAGGACAATCAGCGTTGTCCGTCGGGCAGACTGCCCGTCCGGGTTGGTGTAGAAGCGGACCAGCACGTGGGGCAGCCCGAGGGTGCCGAAGAGCAGGGCCACCAGCAACGACACGTTCTGGTACAGCCCGGCGGGGGCAAGATTCGTGGGGTTCACGGCAGGCGGAGACAGGGCAGGAGTCCCGTTTCCAGCCAGCATAAAGATGATGAACAGGATGGGAACCGCCAAGGCCGTGAGCTTGAGCCAGTACTGGAAAGCCTGGACAAAGGTGATCGAACGCATGCCGCCGGCAACCACCGTCAGGCACACAACAATCACCACAGCCACCGATCCCACCCAGGACGGCAACCCGGTGGTGATCCGGATGGTCAAAGCAGCGCCGTGGAGCTGCGGCACAATGTACAGCCAGCCCACCAACACCACCACCAGGCTGGTGACCTTCCGGACAGCCCGGGAATCCAGCCTGGCCTCAGTAAAGTCGGGAATTGTGTACGCACCGGAGCGCCGCAGCGGGGCCGCAACAAAGAGCAACAGCATCAGGTAGCCGGCGGTGTAGCCCACCGGAAACCACAGGGCGTCCGTCCCGGACAACAGGATGAGGCCGGCAACCCCGAGGAAGCTTGCCGCAGAGAGGTACTCGCCGCCGATGGCCGAGGCATTCCACCAGGGCCGGACAGTCCGGGAAGCAACATAGAAATCGCCCGTGGTCCGCGAGATCCGCAGGCCATAGAAGCCGATGACCGCGGTGGCCACGGACACCACTGCGAGCGCGGCTACGGCCACGCCTGGATTCATGGTTCCGTCACTGGTCCTTAGCCAGGTCCCGGTACCGCGCCTCATTGCGGGTGGCAGTCCGGACGTACAGCCAGGCACTCAGCCCGATCAGCGGGTAAATGCCTGCCCCCAGGAGAATCCAGTCGAAGGGGATACCCGCTATACGCGTCTCCGTCAGGCCGGGAACCACGGCCAGCAGCAGCGGAAATGCGCCAAGGATCAGCAGGAAACCGCCGGCGACTACCAGGGCCAGCCGCAGCTGGGAACGGATCAGGGACCGGACGAAGACCTGTCCCACCTCGGAGTCCTGCGCCGCTTCGCGGCTGTCCCTCGGAGGAAGCGCCGCGGAGCGCGGTGCAGTGACGCGAACCCTCGTCATGCGTGCGGCCTGATCCGGGTGGCGCCCAGCTTCTCCCGCACCGTTGGAAGGTGGCGCCGGCTGATGGGAAGGCCGGCACCTGCAACGGTGACACTGGGCCCGTCCGCAGCCAGCTTCATGGACGTCACATGCTTCAGGGCAACGAGGTAGGAGCGGTGCGTCCGGATGAACCCGGCGTCCGCCCACTGCTGCTCGAGGTCGGCCAGGGGCACCCTGATCAGGTAGCTCGCATCGGCGGTGTGCAGCCTTGCGTAGTCGCCTTGGGCCTGGACGTATGTGACGTCGTCACGCCTGATCATCCTGGTGGTACCGCCTTGGTCGACGGTGATCATCTCAGGCGCCGTACCGCCGTCGCGCAGTTCGCTGATCCGTCCCACCGATCGTGCAAGCCGTTCGGCCCGGACCGGCTTGAGCAGGTAGTCCACGGCGGCGAGTTCGAAGGCCTTCAGCGCGTGGTCCTCGTCCGCGGTTACAAAGACCACTGCAGGGGGATTCCTGCTGGCGGAGATGGCGCGCGCAATATCCAGCCCGGACACCGCCGGCATATGGATGTCCAGGAATACGGCGTCCACCGGACCGGCTGCCAAAGCCCGGAGGGCCTCGCTGCCGGAGGTGGCGCGGAGGACGGTGCCGATGCGGTCGTCCCGCCCCAGGAGGAAAGCCAGTTCCTCAACGGCGGGCAGCTCATCGTCAACGACGAGGACGTTAATCATGTTCCTAGGTTAGCTTCCGCCGCCCGCAGCCGGATCAGGGCGAGCTCCAGGGCGCTCATCGGTTCCGCACGTCAGGCATCGTTGCCCGGCTGTGACTTCGGGACGCGCATTTTTATCAGCGTTCCCTCCCCGGGGGCGGTGTCTATGACCAGGCCATGGTCATTGCCGTAGACCTGGCGGAGGCGGGCGTCCACGTTCCGCAGGCCCACGTGCTCGCCGTCGGTGTGGCCGGCCAGTACGGACTGCAGCTGGGCCGGGTCCATGCCCACGCCGTCGTCTTCAATGGTCACTTCGGCGAAGGCGCCGGCGTCGTTCGCGCTGATGCTGATGTGCCCAGGCCCTTCCTTGGCCTCCAGCCCGTGCCGGACGGCATTTTCCACCAGCGGCTGCAGGCTGAGGAAGGGGATGACGGTGCTGAGCACCTCCGGCGCCACCCGCAGGCTGACCTGGACGCGCTCACCGAACCGGGCGCGTTCCAGGAGGAGGTAGCGGTCGATGCACCGAAGCTCCTCGGCGAGGGTGGTGAAGTCGCCGTGCCGGCGGAAGGAGTAGCGGGTGAAATCGGCGAACTCCACCACCAGTTCCCGGGCGCGGGCGGGATCGGTGTTGATGAAGGAGGCAATCGCGTTGAGCGAGTTGTAGATGAAGTGCGGGCTGATCTGGGCGCGGAGTGCCCGTACTTCCGCCTCCATCAGCAGGGTCCGGGATGCGTCCAGCTCCGCGAGCTCCACCTGCACGGCCACCCAGTCGGCCACCTCGCCGGTGGCCCGGACCAGTCCCGCACCCGCCGACGGCGCGAAGGCAGCGACGGCGCCCACGACCCGCGTCCCGGCCCGCACCGGGGCGATCACCGCGGCGAGAGGGCCGCCGGTACCGTCCCGTGGAGCGCCGCCTGGCCCCGTGGGGCGCCCTGCTGGAAGCACCGCAGTCCGCCCGCCCGCCAGCACCCCTTCGGCCAGGCGCATCAACTCGGGCTTCAGCTCCTCTCCCGCGCCATCCCAGGCAAGAACTCCGGTGGTGTCGGTGATGGCGAATGCCTCGCAGGCCAGCAGCGTGCGCAGCTGGCGGCTGGCTTTAGCCGCGCCTGCGGGATTGAGGCCGCGCCGGAGATGCTGTCCGGCCTGGGACGCGGCGTGCAGGGTGTGGTAAGTGGCGCGTTCGGCGTCTGTGCCGAGGTCCCTGAAGGAGCGCAGCACCTTGAGCCCCAGACCGACGACGACGGCGACGGCCATGGCGATCACGGCAACAGCCGCGGCGGTCAGGAGGGGGGAGTCCGGCATGGTGCCCAGCGTAGCTGCGGGTGCCGTTTGTCGCAGCATCCCGACCGTTGAGCGACCGCCCACCGGTAGGCTCTGGAATTTGGTGCCCGGCAGAAAGCAGAGTGATTGCAGTCACATTTGCGGTACCCCTTTTACCGGGCACGCCGTTGGGTGTGTTCAGGCAAGTCTCAACGAGGAGGAACGATGGGTAACGATGCCCATACTCCGGACGCAGCGGCGTCCGTGGACTTTGAACAGGTCCAGTCGACCCAGCAGTTCCAGGAACTGCGCAAGCGTCACCGCAGCTTTGTCTTCCCCATGGCAGTCGCATTCCTGCTGTGGTACTTCGCTTACGTCCTGCTGGCGGACTACGCCGTGGGCTTTATGTCCACCAAGGTCTGGGGCAACATCAACGTTGGCCTGATCCTGGGCCTGCTCCAGTTCGTCTCGACGTTTGCAATCACCAGCTGGTACGTCAGCTACTCCAACCGGCGGCTGGATCCCATCGCCGCTGAAATCCGCGACGAGATCGAAGGGCACGAATTTGATAAGGACGGCAACCGAGTGGGCGGGGTAAACAAATGATCGGGATCGCCACAGCGGTGGACGTCGCCGCACTCAAGGACAGCACCCTGCTGAACATGGGCATTTTCGGCCTGTTCGTCGCCGTGACCATGGTGATTGTTTTCCGCGCCAGCCGGAACAACAAAACCGCAGCTGACTATTACGCGGCCGGCCGCTCCTTCACCGGCTCGCAGAACGGAACCGCCATCGCGGGGGACTACCTCTCGGCCGCCTCGTTCCTGGGTATCACCGGCGCCATCGCCGTCAACGGCTACGACGGTTTTATGTACTCCATCGGCTTCCTGGTGGCCTGGCTCGTCGCGCTGCTGCTCGTTGCCGAACTTCTCCGTAATACGGGCAAGTTCACCATGGCGGATGTGCTGTCCTTCCGCCTCCAGCAGCGGCCCGTCCGCATCGCGGCCGCCATCTCCACCCTCGCCGTCTGCTTCTTCTACCTCCTGGCGCAGATGGCCGGCGCCGGAAGCCTGGTCTCGCTGCTGCTGGGCATCAGCGACTGGGGCGGCCAGGCGTTGGTGATTATCGTCGTCGGCGGCCTGATGATCATGTACGTCCTGATCGGCGGCATGAAGGGCACCACCTGGGTGCAGATCATCAAGGCAGTCCTGCTCATCGCCGGAGCCGCCGTTATGACCCTCTGGGTCCTGGCGATCTACGGCTTCAACCTCTCCAGCCTGCTCGGCGCGGCAGTGGAAACGGCCAACAACCCGGCCGTCCTCAACCCGGGCCTGCAGTACGGCAAGACGGACACCTCCAAGCTCGACTTTATGTCCCTGGGCCTCGCGCTGGTCCTGGGCACCGCCGCCCTGCCGCACGTCCTGATGCGCTTCTACACCGTCCCCACGGCCAAGGAAGCCCGCAAGTCCGTGGTGTGGGCCATCTGGCTGATCGGCCTCTTCTACCTCTTCACGCTGGTGCTCGGCTACGGTGCAGCCGCACTCGTCGGCCCCGAAACCATCCGGAGCGCACCCGGCGGCGTGAATGCCGCAGCCCCGCTGCTGGCCTTCTACCTGGGCGGTCCGCTGCTGCTGGGCTTCATCTCGGCCGTGGCCTTCGCCACCATCCTCGCCGTCGTGGCGGGCCTGACCATCACCGCGGCCGCGTCCTTTGCCCACGACATCTATGCAAGTGTCATTTCCAAAGGCAAGGCCGACGCCGACACCGAAGTCAAGGTGGCCCGGCGCACCGTGGTGGTCATCGGCATCCTGGCCATCCTGGGCGGGATCCTCGCCAACGGGCAGAACGTGGCGTTCCTCGTAGCGCTCGCATTCGCCGTCGCCGCCTCCGCCAACCTGCCCACCATCGTCTACTCCCTGTTCTGGCGGAAGTTCACCACGCAGGGCGCCGTCTGGAGCATGTACGGCGGACTCGGCGCCGCGATTGTCCTGATCATCTTCTCGCCGGTTGTCTCCGGCGGCGCAACCTCGATGATCAAGGACGCCAACTTCGCGCTGTTCCCGCTGAGCAACCCCGGCATCGTGTCCATTCCGCTGGCGTTCTTCCTGGGCTGGCTCGGAACCGTCCTGGACAAGAAGCACGAAGATCCCGCCAAGCAGGCCGAAATGGAAGTCCGGTCCCTCACGGGAGTCGGGGCAGAGAAGGCAGTGAACCACTAGACCCCCGCGGTCCAGTCACCTGCCACTACAGAAAGAGCCTCGGCGTTGCGGCGCCGGGGCTCTTTTGTGTCTGCGTGGTCTGATGGAACGGCGTGCCGAACCTGCCTGAGGAAGCTAGGCCTTGGGCCGCAGCTTGATGTTGGTCATCTTGAGGTCGTCCGTGCCTTCAAAGCGGTACGCCAGATCCACTTCCTTGCCTTCGCAGCTGATAACACCCGCCACGTCCGCGGTCTTGACTCCGTTTTCTGTGCTCACCTGGAGGTCGTTGTAGGACGGCTTGCACTGGTCGTTCATCTCCAGCGTTCCCACTCCAGTAATAAACGCTTCCTTGGACAGCTGTTCCTTCAGGGCGGGGTCGAGGTACTCATCGTAGGCCTGCGAGCTCTGGCCGCTGATGACCAGCCTGGTAAAACTGTCAGCAAGGCCCCTGGCCTGGTTGGTGGCGCTGCCCACCACGGTGACCAGGATGATGATGCCCAGGACCACCAGGAGCAGGACGCCGCCGATGCCCGCCAGGATGATCCAGAGTTTCCGGCGGCTTTTCACTGGCGGCTGCTGGCCGGGCAGCCCGAATGGGCCGGGTTCCGGGTACGAGCCGGCAGGAGCCTGGTAAGCCGGCACGCTCTGGCCAGGCAGCTGCTGCGGGGGCAGGGGCGGCTGCTGCGGCGCATCCAGGTGCTGCCCCTGCTGGTACGGTTCCTGAGGATTGCTCAAAAATGGAGCCTTTCCGGCGTCGTGCTGGACGCCGCCTGGTTGCGGGGCCCTCCGAACCCCGTGAATAACTTGCAACAGCCTATAGCCCGCACCGCCGCCGTCGTACTTTCATGGCGGCTGCCGGCACGCTTAGGTGCCCTGCGGGCCCCGGTCCAGCAGGGGCTGCACCCGGAAGGGAATGAGTTCACCCATCGCCAGGGCGGTGTCGGTCCGGTCCACGCCGTCGCAGGCGAGGATTTTCCCGTTAATGCGAAAGAGGTCTTCGGCATCCAGGGCCACCACCCTGAGCAGCAGGTCGGCGGAGCCCGTGAGCCCGTAGCCTTCGAGGATTTCCGGGACGTCCGCCAAGTCCGCAGCCAGCCGGGAAAGCTTTTGCTGCTGAACATGGACGGAAATGAATGCCATCAACGGATACCCGAGCGCAGCCGGATTGATCCTGCGTTCGAAGGAAAGAAAGACGTGCTTTTTCTCCAGCTGGGCCATCCGCGCCTGCACTGTATTCCTGGAGAGGCCAAGCTTCTGGGCCAGCGCCACCACCGTTCGCCGGGGGTCCTGCGCCAAGGCGGACAGAAGGCGGGTGTCAGTGCCATCCAAAGCTTGCATAATGCGCAACGGTAGCACCGTCATGAGCCGTCCGACAGAGCATTGTGCTCAGTGATCGCCGTGGTGGTTGTACCCAATGAGCATTGTGAGTATGGTCACAGTATCCGGAGCAACGGCGCCCGGGAGGCCGGCGGCCAGCGGGATCACAAGTCCCGGAACCGCTGGTCAACGACGTAAGAAGGTGCGGCTATCGTGTCTACAGACGAAACGGGCCAGGACGGCACAGGTGCCCCTAATACAGGTGCCCATAGGGCTGCCAAGGCGGACATCCACGGACAGGGCAAAGGCCTCGTCCAGCTGATTACTCCGTCGGGGGAACGGGTGAGCCACCCCGAATTCGACCCCTGGGTACAGGACATCACGGACGAGCAGCTGTGCGCGCTGTTCGAGGACATGACCGTCATCCGGCGTATCGACGTCGAAGCCACGGCCCTGCAGAGGCAGGGTGAGCTCGCATTGTGGCCGCCCCTGCTGGGGCAGGAAGCAGCCCAGGTCGGCTCCGGCCGGTCCCTCCGTACCGACGACTTTGTGTTCTCAAGCTACCGCGAGAACGGTGTTGCGTACTGCAGGGGAGTGGACCTGACGGACATCGTCCGGGTGTGGCGCGGGAACGCCTCCTCCGGTTGGGACCCGTACTCCATCAATATGGCCACGCCACAAATCATTATCGGAGCCCAGACCCTGCACGCCACCGGTTATGCCATGGGCATTCAAAACGACGGCGCCGATTCCGTGGCGGTGACGTACTTCGGCGACGGAGCCACCAGCGAGGGTGATGTCAACGAGGCAATGGTCTTTGCCGCAAGCTTCCAGGTGCCGGTGGTGTTCTTCTGCACCAACAACCACTGGGCCATTTCCGAACCGGTGCGGCTTCAATCGCACATCCAACTGGCGGACAGGGCGGCCGGGTTCGGCATCCCGAGCCTACGGGTGGACGGCAACGACGTCCTGGCCGTGATGGCCGCAACGAGGGTGGCCCTGGACCGGGCCCGGCGCGGCGGGGGTCCCACGTTTATCGAGGCCGTCAGTTACCGGATGGGTCCGCACACCACGGCTGATGACCCCACACGTTACAGGGACGCCAACGAACTGGAGGACTGGGCAGCGAAGGACCCGATCAGCCGGGTGGAGGCACTCCTGGACCGCAAGGGGCTGCTGACGGCAGCGCTGAAACAACAGGTCAAGGACAAGGCCGACGCCGTAGCCCGGGACATGCGCACGGGCTGCACCACCATGCCGGAGCCGCAGCCGATGGACGTCTTCAAACACGTCTACAGCACCCCCAACTCGTGGCTGGACCGGCAGCAGGACCATTACGCCCGTTACCTGGCCTCCTTCGGTGATCCCGCGGAAGCCGTATCAGAAGAAGGTGCACGCTGATGACCCAGATGACCTTTTCCCGCGCAATAAACGCCGGCCTGCGCAAATCCCTGGAGAACGATCCCAAGGTAGTCCTCCTGGGCGAGGACATCGGTGCACTGGGTGGCGTCTTCAGGATTACGGACGGCCTTCAGAAGGACTTTGGCAAGCACCGGGTGGTGGACACACCCCTGGCAGAGTCAGCAATCGTGGGGACGGCCGTGGGACTGGCTTACCGCGGCTACCGGCCCGTTGTGGAGATCCAGTTCGACGGTTTTATCTACCCGGCGTTCGACCAGATCGTCAGCCAGGTGGCCAAGCTCCACTACCGGACACGCGGGGCGGTGAAAATGCCCATCACCATCCGGGTCCCGTTCGGCGGCGGCATCGGTTCACCTGAACACCATTCGGAATCCCCGGAAGCCTACTTCACCCACACCTCCGGCCTGCGCGTGGTGACAGTCTCAAACCCGCAGGACGCCCACACCGTGATCCAGCAGGCCATTTCCTGCGACGATCCTGTCCTGTACTTCGAGCCTAAGCGCCGCTATCACGACAAGGGCGAGGTGGACGAGTCCCTCGATCCGCTCTCCGCAGTGCCCATGGACCAGGCGAGGGTTCTGGCCAAAGGCACCGATGTCACTTTGGTGGCTTACGGCCCCCTGGTCAAGACCGCCCGGGACGCCGCCTTGGCAGCCGAAGACGAGGGGATTTCCATCGAGGTCATCGACCTGCGCTCGCTGGCACCAGTGGACTACGAGACCGTCGTGGCCTCGGTCCGCAAGACCGGCCGCCTGGTGGTGACGCACGAGGCCGGCCAGTCCGGAGGAATCGGCGCGGAGGTGGCGGCCAGCATCACCGAGCGGTGCTTCTACTACCTTGAGGCGGCCCCTGTCCGGGTGACCGGCTTCGACATCCCGTATCCGTACTCCAAGCTTGAAATGCACCACCTGCCGGGCCTGGACCGCATCCTTGACGGCGTGGACCGTGCCCTCGGCCGGCCGAACTCCCTCAGCGGGCTGGAAGGATGAGCGCCACCATGATCAAGGAATTCCGGCTCCCGGACCTGGGCGAAGGGCTTACTGAATCGGAAATCCTCAGCTGGAAGGTTGGGGTAGGGGATACCGTCAGCCTCAACCAGGTGATCGCCGAGGTGGAAACCGCCAAGGCCGTGGTGGAGCTCCCGTCCCCTTTCGCAGGGGTCATCCGGGAACTCCACGAACAGCCCGGCACCATCGTGGAGGTGGGCAAGCCCATCGTTTCGTTCGAAGTATCGGACGACGCCGCGACCCCCTCGCCAGGGCCCGGCGCCCCTGCTTCGTCCCCGTCAGCCCCGGCGCCGGGACCGGGGGCGCAGGCGGCGCAGGAAGCCAAGAGGCAACCTAACCTGGTGGGGTACGGCGCCGTCGTCGAAAGTTCCGCCCGGCCGGCGCGGCGCCTCCGCAACCTCCGTGCGGTGGTTGACTCCCGTGCACCCCGTTTCCCGGTGGCTGAGCCCGTCGAAACGAAGCCTGTCGAGACCAAGCCCGTCGAGGCCCGGACCCCGGGGGTCGAGCCTGCCGAAACGCGCCCGCGGTCCACTCCGCCCGTGCGTAAGCTCGCCAAGGACCTGGGTGTAGATCTGGCCCTGGTGGCAGGGACGGGGCCGGAGGGCCTGATCACCCGTGAGGACGTCCAACACTTTCTCGATGGCCGTTCCGGCGGCGCAGCACCTGAAGCAGCGCCGGCCGGGGTTCAGGCCCGTCAGGGGGAGCGGGAAACCCGGATGCCCATCAAGGGCGTGCGGAAGTTCACGGCGGCCGCCATGGTGGCGAGCGCCTTCACAGCACCGCATGTCACCGAGTTCCTGACCGTGGATGTCACTCCGGCCATGGAGCTGCTGGCCAAGCTGAAGGGCAACCGCGAATTCAGCGGGCACAAGCTGACCCCGCTCACCTTGGCGGCAAAAGCTGTGCTCATCGCCCTGCGGCGGAACCCGGCCCTCAACTCGCGCTGGGACGAGGTGAACCAGGAAATCGTGACGTTCAACTACGTGAACCTGGGCATCGCCACTGCAACACCACGGGGACTGACCGTTCCCAACATCAAGGACGCAGACTCGCTGTCCCTGCTGCAGCTCGCCGAGGCGCTGGCCGAACTCACCGAGACAGCCCGCTCCGGCAAGACCACGCCGGCCGACCTGTCCGGGGGAACCATCTCGATCACCAACATCGGCGTCTTCGGGATCGATGCCGGCACCCCCATCCTCAACCCGGGGGAGGCCGCGATCCTTGCGCTGGGGGCCGTGCGGAACATGCCGTGGGAGTACCAGGGCGAGGTAGCCCTGCGCCAGGTGCTCACGCTGAGCCTGTCCTTTGACCATCGCCTGGTTGACGGGGAGCAGGGGTCACGCTTCCTTGCGGACGTGGGCGCCATCCTCGCGGAACCCGGTATGGTCCTCACAATGGTCTAACCCAGGGAGTTTTTGTCCAGGTATGCAGGGTTCCGAACGGTTTCATACCTGCATATCTGGACAAAAACCCGAGCACTAGGGGGAGGCTTCAGGGGCGTCCACCAGCAGCGCGGCCAGGGCCATGCTCTCGAGCAGGGGACGGGCGGATTGAGCGGCCATCTTCCGGCCGTGGCTGCGCACCGAGTGGGGTGTCGAATTAATGAGCCCGAACGTGGCATGTGCGCGCATCCGGAGCTCCGTGATCTCCGTGTCCGGATGCAGCCTTGCAAGGACATCCACCCAGGCCTCGACATAACTCAGCTGCAGGGTCCGCACAGCCGCCTGGTCCGCTTCGGACAGGTTGTTGAAATCCCGGTCCTGTACCCGGATAACGTCAGGCTTGCCCAGGGCGAAGTCCACCTGGAACTCCACCAGGCAACGCAGGGCGGATGCAGGATCGGGATTGCGGGCCACCACCTCGCGGCCGCCGTCGAGGAGTTCCTGGCTTACGGTCACCAGGAGGTCGGCGAGGACCGCCTGCTTCCCGGGAAAATGACGGTAGACAGCCGGGCCGCTTACTCCTGCCGCCGCTCCGAGGTCCTCGAGGGACACGCGGTTGAACCCGTTGACGGCGAAGAGCGAAGCCGCGGCAGACAGCAGGGCCTGCCGCCGGTTCTCCTTCGCCTGGCCTCGTTGGGTTGATGAGCTGCGCTGGGTTGAAGAACCGCCTTGGGTTGAAGAACCGCCTTGGGTTGATGAGCTGCGCTGGGAGGCCGGGACCCGGGGCGCAGGGGGAGCGGGTTCCGCCGCGGTGGCGTGCTCAAGCGGGGAGCCGCGCCCGGCCGCCCGCGTGGCGTTAGTGCTGGCCACAATTCCTCCTCGCACCCGCAGACCTAGCCAGGGCGGTATGTGTTGGACTTCACAGTTAATACAGACTAACCTGAATTTCAGTTATTGGGCGCTAACCGAGTTGGCTTTTGGCGGCTCGGATCGGAACAGGAACGGACCGTCAATGGAGACCCTTGCCACCCGGCTCGACGCTACAGCCGAGGCTTTTGCCTCGAACCGTACCGCCCAGCTGTCGCTCGCCGACGAGCTGCGGAAAAGGCTGGCCGACGCCGCGCTGGGCGGACCGGAAAAATCAAGGGAACGCCACATGGCCAGGGGCAAACTCCTTCCCCGAGAGCGCATTGACCAGCTGCTGGATGACGGCAGCCCGTTCCTTGAGATTGCACCGCTGGCCGCCAATGGCATGTACAACGACGAAGCACCCGGCGCCGGCGTCATTGCCGGGATCGGGCTGGTTCACGGCCGCCACGTGCTGGTGATCTCCAACGACGCCACGGTCAAGGGCGGAACGTACTATCCGATGACAGTGAAGAAGCACCTGCGGGCCCAGGAGGTTGCCCTTGAGAACCGGCTGCCCTGTATCTACCTGGTGGACTCCGGCGGAGCATTCCTGCCCAAGCAGGATGAGGTCTTTCCGGACAGGGACCACTTCGGCCGAATCTTCTATAACCAGGCCAGGCTCTCAGCCGCCAAGATCCCCCAGATCGCCTCGGTTATGGGGTCCTGTACCGCGGGTGGCGCTTATGTTCCGGCCATGAGCGATGAAACCGTTATCGTCCGGAACCAGGGAACGATCTTCCTTGGCGGGCCGCCGCTCGTGAAGGCCGCGATCGGAGAGATCGTCAGCCCGGAAGAGCTCGGTGGCGGGGAGGTGCACTCAAGGATCTCCGGCGTGACCGACCACCTCGCCGAAAATGACGAACATGCCCTGCAGATCATCCGGGACATCGTGGCTACGCTGCCACCCCCGGCGCCGCCGGCATGGGAGGTGGAACCCGCCGTCGAACCGGCCGCAGACCCGGCGGAGGTCTACGGTGCGGTACCCACTGATGTCAATGCCCCCTACGACGTCCACGAAGTGATCGCCAGGCTGGTGGACGGCAGCCGGTTCCACGAATTCAAAAAGGAGTACGGCACCACCCTGGTGACGGGCTTCGCCAGGCTGCACGGGCACCCGGTAGGCATCGTGGCCAACAACGGTGTGCTGTTCATCGAGTCTTCCCTCAAAGGGGCCCAC
This sequence comes from Arthrobacter sp. Hb9-2, assembly GCF_059091165.1. Classification (NCBI taxonomy): domain Bacteria; kingdom Bacillati; phylum Actinomycetota; class Actinomycetes; order Micrococcales; family Micrococcaceae; genus Arthrobacter; species Arthrobacter sp. Hb9-2. Next base: position 99,111 of record NZ_JBNHGJ010000009.1, read on the forward strand.
TTCATCGAGCTCTGCGACCAGCGCGGCATTCCGCTGGTATTCCTGCAGAACATCTCCGGGTTCATGGTGGGCAGGGACTCGGAGCAGGGCGGCATCGCCAAGAACGGCGCGAAAATGGTCACCGCAGTGGCCACGGCGCGGGTACCAAAGCTGACAGTGGTGATCGGCGGCTCCTTCGGCGCCGGCAACTATTCCATGTGCGGCCGCGCCTATTCGCCGCGGTTCCTGTGGATGTGGCCGGCCGCCCGGATTTCGGTGATGGGCGGCAACCAGGCCTCCAGCGTCCTTGCCACGGTGAAGCGTGACCAGTACGAGGCAGCCGGGCAGGAGTGGTCAGCCGAGGACGAGGAAGCCTTCAAGGCGCCCATCCGGCGGCAGTACGAGGACCAGGGCAGCCCCTACTACTCCACGGCCAGGCTGTGGGACGACGGCGTGATCGATCCCGTCGACACCCGCACTGTCCTTGGCCTGGCGCTGGACGTGGTGTCCCGCACGCCGCTGCCGGAAACCTCCTTCGGCCTCTTCAGGATGTGAGCCCCCCAATGACCCTTCCCCTATCGCCCGCCACCCGGCAGGAGACGGCTGCCGCCGCAGCCCCAGGGCACCAGCCCCTGTTCAGCACAGTCCTGGTGGCCAACCGCGGTGAGATCGCCTGCCGCGTCATCCGCACCCTCCGCGCCCTCGGCATCCGCTCCGTCGCCGTTTACAGCGATGCCGACGCCGGCGCCCGGCACGTGCGCGAAGCAGACACAGCAGTGCGCATCGGCCCCGCCGCTGCTACGGAGAGCTACCTCAAGATTGAGGCCATCCTTGAGGCGTGCCGCAAGACCGGAGCCGAAGCCGTGCACCCGGGCTACGGCTTCCTGAGCGAAAACGTGGACTTTGCCCGTGCCCTGGACCAGGCGGGCGTCACATTCATCGGCCCCGGAGTAGAGGCCCTGGACATGATGGGGGACAAGATCCGGTCCAAGAACCACGTGGCCGGTTACGGCGTCCCCGTGGTGCCCGGGGTAGCGCAACCGGGAATGAGCGACGGGCAGCTGGTACAAGCCGCCGCCGCCGTTGGCTTTCCGCTCCTGATCAAACCTTCCGCGGGTGGCGGCGGCAAGGGCATGCATGTGGTGGAAAGGCCGGAGGACCTCGAGGCTACGCTGGCCACGGCCCGGCGGGTGGCGGCGAGCGCCTTCGGCGACGACACACTGTTCCTGGAACGCCTGGTGTCCACCCCGCGGCACATCGAGGTGCAGGTGCTTGCGGACAACCACGGCAACGTCATCCACCTCGGCGAGCGTGAATGCTCGCTGCAGCGGCGCCACCAAAAGGTCATCGAAGAGGCACCATCGCCGCTGCTCGAATCACTGGCGGAGGGTGGTGCGATCCGCGCCCGCATCGGCGAGGCCGCCTGTAACGCCGCCCGCAGCGTGAATTACAGCGGCGCCGGAACAGTGGAGTTCCTCGTCTCCGATGATTCGCCGGAGGAGTTCTACTTCATGGAGATGAACACCAGGCTGCAGGTGGAGCACCCCGTGACGGAAATGGTGACCGGCATCGACCTCGTCGAATGGCAGGTGCGGATCGCCGCCGGCGAGGAACTCACCGTCCGGCAGGCCGACGTCGAACTTACGGGCCATGCCGTGGAGGCGCGGGTCTATGCCGAGGTGCCCGAAAAGAACTTCCTTCCGTCCACGGGGACAGTGCTCCTGCTGGACGAACTGCCCGGCCGGCCCGCCGTGCCGGGCACGCCGGCACGGTCGTTGGTATCCGCCGCCCACGGGACAGTGCGGGTGGACTCGTCCCTGGTGGAAGGGCTGGAGCTCTCGTCCAGCTACGACCCCATGATGTCCAAGGTCATCGCCTGGGGAGAGGACCGCGCGGCTGCCCTGGCTACCCTCGACGGCGCGCTCGCCGGGTATACGGCGCTGGGACTGGAAACCAACGTGGAGTATTTGCGGCTGCTGATCAACGATCCCGACGTCCGCGCCGGCCGGCTCGATACCGGCCTGATCGAACGCACTCTTCCGGATCTTGCGTTCCGCCAGGTCGCCGAGGCTGAACTGGTGGCGGCAGCACTCTTCAGTCTTTCCGCGGAGGAACAGACCAACACACCCCTGCCGACCGGACCCTGGCACGCGCGCAATGGCTGGCGGCTGGGAGCAGCGGCACCCCGCCGCATCAATGTGGGGACTCCCGACGGCGGGGTGGCATCGGTGCGCATCAGCGGCTCCGCGGCTGGCGGCACTGCCTCCGACGGAACGTTCCTTGTGGCCGTAGACAAGGGCCCCTCGCGTCCGGCGCGGCTCGAGTTCCTGTCCCGCCGGCAGGCTGTGCTGACCCTCGACGGCCGGGCCACGACGTACGCCATCGCACCGGTGTTCCGCGGCCCGGTGGTCCCGACGCGTGATTCCCCGGTCGTTGGGGTACCTGCCGAACTGTTCCTGGGCAATGAGGGCTGGTCCTGCCGGCTCGAGGTATTGAACCGGGAGGCGCGGCTTGAGCGGGTCCTTGCAGCCATCCACCGGGAGGAGGACGCCGCGGATCCGGCGGTGCGCTCGCCGATGCCGGGAACGGTGGTATCCGTTCCGGTCAGCGACGGTGACACTGTCACGGCCGGGCAGGTGCTGGTTTCGGTGGAGGCGATGAAGATGGAGCACCAGTTGCCGGCCCCCCTGGACGGGACGGTCCACCTCAACGCCCGGCCGGGAGACCTGGTGAAAGTCGGCCAGGTCCTGGCCACGATTCATCCGCATCCCACCAATGTTTCCAACGACAGTCCGCCCCGAACCGCCGCCCACAGTGGCGGCGGCCCCGACGGCAGCGTCAACACTGCAAGCACCGATTCACCCCAGGGCAAAGGAGCCTAGACATGGCAGGTTTTGAACTCAGCGAGGAATACCAGGACCTCAGCGACACCGTGCGGGACTTCGCGGACAACGTCGTCGCCCCGGTCTCGGCCAAGCACGACGAGGAGCACAGCTTCCCGTACGAGGTAGTGAAGCAGATGGCGGAGATGGGGCTGTTTGGCCTGCCCTTCCCCGAGGAGTTCGGCGGGATGGGCGGCGACTACTTCGCCCTTGCCCTCGCACTGGAGCAGCTGGGCCGGGTGGACCAGTCCGTTGCGATCACCCTGGAGGCGGGTGTCTCCCTGGGCGCCATGCCGGTCTACCGCTTCGGCACCGAGGAGCAGAAGCAGGAGTGGTTGCCCATGCTGGCAACCGGCGAGGCGCTCGCCGGCTTCGGCTTGACGGAGCCGGAAGCAGGATCGGACGCGGGCGGCACCAAGACCCACGCCCGGCGTGAGGGTGGGAACTGGGTGGTCAACGGCAACAAGGAGTTCATCACCAACTCCGGTACGGACATCACCCGACTGGTCACCGTCACCGCCGTCACCGGCCAGAAGGAACGCGCGGACGGCAGCGTCCAGAAGGACATCTCCACCATCCTGGTGCCCACGGACACCCCCGGCTTCAAGGCGGAAAAGCCCTACAACAAGGTGGGCTGGAACGCGTCGGATACCCACCCGCTGACGCTGAAGGACGTGCGCGTCCCGGAAGCAAACCTGTTGGGAGCGGAGGGCCGCGGCTACGCCAACTTCCTGTCCATTCTGGATGAGGGCCGCATCGCCATCGCAGCGCTGGCCACCGGTGCGGCCCAGGGCTGCGTGGACCTATCGGTCAAATACGCCAAGGAACGCAGCGCCTTCGGAAACCAGATCGGCAAGTACCAGGCGATCTCCTTCAAGATTGCGCGGATGGAAGCCCGGGCCCATACCGCCCGCCTGGCCTACTACGATGCGGCCTCCCGCATGCTCGCCGGAAGGCCGTTCAAGACCCAGGCGGCCATCGCTAAGATGGTCGCAGGCGAGGCGGCCATGGACAATGCGCGGGATGCCACCCAGGTGTTCGGCGGCTATGGCTTCATCAACGAGTTCACCGTGGCGCGCCACTACCGCGACTCCAAGATCCTTGAAGTGGGGGAGGGCACCACGGAGGTCCAGCTGATGCTTATCGCCCGCGAACTGGGTCTGTAGTATCTGGGACAGTAGCCGCCTGAAAGGATCACCGATGATTGACAAGGTTGTTGCCACCGCCGAGGAAGCAGTGGCGGACATCCCGGACGGCGCCTCCCTCGCCGTGGGCGGTTTCGGTCTGTGCGGCATTCCGGTGTCCCTCATTGACGCCCTGCACCGGGCCGGCACTTCGGAGCTGGAAACTGTGAGCAACAACTGCGGCGTGGACGACTGGGGCCTGGGCATTCTGCTCCGCGATGGGCGGATCAGGCGCACCATCAGCTCTTATGTTGGCGAAAACAAGGAGTTCGCCCGCCAGTACCTGGCCGGTGAGCTCGAGGTAGTCCTCACGCCGCAGGGAACCCTGGCCGAGAAACTCCGGGCAGGCGGCGCCGGCATCCCGGCCTTTTATACCAAAGCCGGCGTCGGCACCCAGGTGTCCGAAGGCGGCCTGCCCCAGAAGTACGACGCCGAGGGCGGCATCGCCGTCGCGTCCGCCCCGAAGGAGGTGCGCTCCTTTGCCGGGGTTGACTACGTGCTCGAGGAGGCTTTGACTCCGGACTTCGGGCTGGTCCACGCGTGGAAGGGCGATCGCCACGGAAACCTCGTCTTCCATGCCACCGCGATGAACTTCAACCCGCTGTGCGCCATGGCCGGACGGATCACCATCGCCGAAGTGGAGGAACTCGTGGAGCCGGGCGAGCTGGACCCGGAACACATCCATACCCCTGGAATCTTCGTCCAGCGGGTGGTACTGGCCCCCAACGGGGAGAAACGCATTGAGAAACGGACGGTGGCGCTGGTCCGCTCCGGACAGGAAGCGCCCGGACATCTTCCCGGCAACCAGCAGGCAGGAGCATAGCCATGGATCCCAACAGCCCCTACGCTCCCCGCCCGGAAGGCGTCCGGCCCGAGTACCGCCGCGCAGCCCAGCAGCACGGGGTATCCGCGGACGGCGCCGGCCCCAAGGGCTGGACCAGGAATGAGCTCGCCGCCCGCGTTGCGCAGGAGCTCAGCAACGGCCAGTACGTCAACCTGGGAATCGGCATGCCAACCCTTATTCCCAACTACATCCCCGAGGGTGTCGAAGTGGTGCTCCACTCGGAAAACGGGATCCTCGGCGTCGGCCCTTATCCGGCGGAGGATGCTGTTGATCCTGACCTGATCAACGCAGGCAAGGAAACTGTCACGGTCAACAAGGGTGCCGCATTCTTCGACTCTGCTTCCTCCTTCGGGATGATCCGGGGCGGCCATGTGGACGTCGCCGTCCTGGGTGCCATGGAAGTGGCCGCCAACGGTGACCTCGCCAACTGGATGATCCCGGGCAAGATGGTCAAGGGCATGGGCGGTGCCATGGACCTGGTGTTCGGTGCCAAGAAGGTCATCGTGATGATGGAGCACGTGGACCGCAACGGCAACCCGAAGATCGTCCAGCAGTGCTCCCTGCCGCTGACCGGCAAGGGCTGCGTGGATCGCATCATCACGGACCTGGCCGTCATCGACGTCGTAGCCGATGATTCCGGGTCACGGCTGGTGCTGCGGGAGCTGGCGCCGAACGTTTCGGTCGAGGACGTGGCGGCCGCCACCGGCGCGGAGCTTTTTGAGGAAGACCGGGAACTGACTGTATGACCGGGAACCACGGGGTTTCGGCAGGCTCAAGCATGGGTTCAACGAGTGGAGAGCAGCGCGTTGTCGAGCAGCGCGGACTGTACTTCGATGAGCTGGAGGAGGGTGTGCTGTATGCCCACCGTCCCGGCCGCACCGTCACGGAAGCGGACAACGTCCTGTTCACCACCCTCACCATGAACACCCAGGCCCTGCACCTCGACGCTGCCTGGAGTGCCGGGCAGCCCTTTGGCCAGCGGCTGGTGAACTCCATGTTCACCTTGGCCACCATGGTGGGCCAATCCGTTTCCCAGCTCACCCAGGGCACCATCATCGCCCAACTGGGCCTGACCGACGTCTCCTTTCCGCACCCCCTGTACCACGGCGACACCCTCTACACGGAGACGGTCATCAGCGGGAAGCGGCTCTCAAGCTCCCGGCCGGGCCAGGGAATCGTGACGATGGAGCACACGGGCCGTAACCAGGACGGCACGGTTGTGGCGGTCGCGAAGCGCAGCTGCCTGATGTGGACGCGGGAGGCGCACACGCTGCAGCCGGGCGCGGGAGAAGGGACAATACCGGTATGACCTTTGTGATGGGCCCTGCCCTGCTTTTTTGCCCTGCGGACCGGCCGGAGCGGTACCAGAAGGCAGCCACCCGCGCCGACGCCGTCATCCTGGACCTTGAGGACGCCGTGGCGCCCGCCGACAAACAGCGCGCCCGCGGTGCCATCCTCGCCCAGGTGGGGACCACGGGTGAGGAGCCTGAACTGGACCCCAGCAGGACCATCATTCGGGTCAACCCCGCCGGGACCGACGAATTCGAAAAGGACCTCCACTGCCTGGTTCACACCCCGTACAAGACGGTGATGCTCGCGAAAGCCGAGAGTGCGGAGCAGCTGGAGGCCCTGTCCGGCTACCAGGTGATCGCACTGTGTGAAACGGCAATGGGCGTCCTCAACGCCCCCTCCATCGCCGCCGCCCCCAATGTTGTGGCCCTGATGTGGGGAGCCGAGGACCTGCTGGCTTCACTGGGCGGGACCTCCAGCAGGAACGACGACGGCGCCTACCGGGCCGCGGCGCTCCACGCCCGGTCCTCCGTCCTCCTGGCCGCGCGTGCCTTCGGCAAGGAAGCGGTGGACGCCGTCTATACCAACATTCCTGACCTGACGGGCCTGGCAGCGGAAGCGGCGGACGCCGTCGCGTCCGGCTTCAGCTCCAAAGCCTGCATCCATCCCAGCCAGGCAGCAGTAGTGCGGGGTGCCTATGCGCCGTCGGAAGCGGAAGCCTCGGCGGCAGCAGAGCTGCTGCAGGCCGCCGCGGCGGCGGGGCAGGGCGTCTTCCAGCACAAGGGGCAGATGATTGACGGTCCCATCCTCAAGCACGCCGAGGCCGTCATCCGGCGCGCAGGCGACCACGTCTAGCCTTTCCGCCCGCTGGACCGCCGTAGCGAGACAGGCGGAATCGGTTCGTGGAGCAGCGTCCGCACCCAGCGGTCCCCGGTCTCCCGGAACTCCTGGCGCGTCGCAAACCGGTAGAGGTAGCTGCGCACCCGCACCCAATGCGGCGGCGCGCCGTCGAAAGGGTCATGGCGGAGGAGCCGCAGAATCTGGCGGTCCGCCTCCAGCAGTTTGCCGAGGAAGGCGTAAAACCACTCTTCGTGGACGGTCCGCAGCGGCAGGAACCACATCAGCCAGTCCAGCCGGAGATGATAGGGCGCCCACTGGCGCGGCATCCGGCGGAGGTCGCCGGGCTTGCCCTTGAAACCGTACTCCCGCCACTCGGAGGAGCTGTCCGGATCGTCGTCGAGCGTCCCTTCCACCACGATCTCGATGCGCTTCTTGGTCACTGAACCGAACGCGCCATAAGTGTTGACCAGCTGCCAGCGGTTGAAGCTGGCGTTCATCAGCTGCCGGCGGGAGAACAGGTTGCGCAATGGCCAGTAACTCAGGACAACCAGCAGCAGGGTGACTGCCAAGGTAATGACCAGCCACCACAGGGGAGTCTCCCTTTCCACGCCGGCCCCGCCGTGCCAGTCCAGCGGGATCGCCGGCAGGACGGCGTGCGCCACCGGGTCGCTGACTGCTGCGAACGCCAGCACAATGGCAATCCAGTTCAGCCAGGCGAAGTTGCCGCTGGCCACAAGCCACAACTGCGTCAGGATGACGATCGACGCTGCCACGCTTGCAACGGGCTGGGGGGCGAACAGGAAGAAGGGCACCACCAGCTGGGCGAAGTGGTTGCCGAGCACTTCCACCTTATGAAGGGGTTTGGGCAGCAGGTGCGCCTGCCGGCTCAGGGGTCCCGGCATGGGCTGTGTCTCGTGGTGGTAGTAGAGAGCCGTCAGGTCGCGCCACTCCCGGCCGCCGCGGATCTTGATCATTCCGGCGCCGAATTCCAGCCGGAACACCAGCCACACGATCAGGATCAGGATGGTGCGCGGAGGGTCGGTCTGGTCTGAACCGAGGAAGGCAACCGTGAAGCCTGCCTCAAGGAGCAGCATCTCCCAGCCGAAGCCGTAGAACGTCTGGCCGACGTTCACGATGGACATGTACAGCAGCCACAGGCTGAGGAAGGCAATCAGCGGAACCCACGGTGGCCCCTGCTGGGGGATGCCGGCCACAAGCAGGGCCGAGACCAGCAGTCCTGCCGCGCAGACCCAGCGCAGCAACCGGTCTGAATACCGCCACCGGAAAAGGGTGGGCCGGCGCAGACGGCTGAAGCCGGAAAGATACTCCGGCACCGGCAGGAGTCCGCGCTCACCCAGCAACGCGGGGAACTGGTTCAGTGAGGACAGGAACGCAACGAGAAACAGTGCCGCCACGCCTCGCTGCAGCACCTGCCGGGCGAACTCGTAGTCCGGCGCGTCAAACCAGGAGAGCCAGTCCACGCAGTCCACGTTACGCCCGCCGTTGGCGCGGCTGCCACTAGGATCGAGGGATGTTTGTCCTGGTGCTGATCGCCGTTGTGGCAGGTGCGTTGGCCCAGCGGATCGCAGGCCTCGGCTTCGGCCTTCTGGTTTCCCCCGTGCTGGTGGTGCTGCTGGGCCCGTTCGACGGCGTGATGATCATCAACCTCTGCGGTGCCACCTCATCCCTCCTGATCCTTTCCAGGGTCTGGAGGCATGTAGCCTGGCGGAAGTACTTCGGGCTGGCGCTCGCGGCGTTGGCCGGTGTGCTGCCCGGTGCCTGGCTGGCGAGCAACGTGCCGGAAGCCCCGCTGGAGATCTGCATCGGCGTCCTGCTCATCATCGCCCTGCTGGCGTCCCAGCGGTTGACCAGGAGTTCGTGGCGGGCCAGCGGGCCGGTTCCGATGGTGTCCCTGGGATTTTCCAGCGGCCTGATGAACGCCGCCGCGGGAGTTGGCGGTCCAGCCATCACGGCCTATGCCATCGCCACCCGGTGGGAGCAGAAAAGCTTCAGCGCCACTCTTCAGCCGTACTTCATCACCACTGGGTTTACCTCCCTCATCAGTAAGTACGTACTGTCAGGCGGGCATGTGCCCGGCCTGGAGGGCTGGCAGTGGCTGGCCATTCTTGGGGCCATGATCACTGGAATCGTGGGCGGCGACCTGTTGTCCGGCCGGATGCATCCGGCTTCGGCCCGGCGCATCGTTACCGCCATCGCCTACCTTGGTGCGGTGGCAACCCTGGCCAAGGGCCTGGTGGAACTGGCAGCTGCCTGATCGACCGCAGGTTCCGGCCGCATGCCCGGGGCAGTTGGGTGCGCGATACTTAAGCAATGCAGCCACGCAAGATCGCCCTCCTCGGCTCCACCGGCTCCATCGGCACCCAGGCAATTGACGTCGTCGACGGCGCCCCGCACCTTTTCGAGGTGGTGGCGCTCAGCGCCGGGGGAAGCAACCCGGAGCTCCTCGCCCGCCAGGCCGTGCACACCGGGGCAGCGGTTGTTGGCATTGCCGCCGGGGACCCGCGCCGCCTGGAAGTGTTGATCGATGATGTTGCCGCCGCAGCCGGCAAGCAGGGCTACCGGCCGGAGATCATCGCCGGACCGCACGCGTCCGCCCGCATCGCCGAGGTCGAAGCTGACGTGGTGCTCAACGGAATCACAGGTTCAATCGGCCTCGCACCCACGCTGGCTGCCCTCAAGTCAGGCGCCACCCTGGCCCTGGCCAACAAGGAATCCCTTATTGTGGGCGGCTCCCTGGTGAAGGCGGCAGCCCGGGAAGGCCAGATCGTCCCGGTGGACTCTGAACACTCGGCCATCGCCCAGTGCCTGCGTTCGGGGTCAGCGGCCGAGGTGGAAAAACTTATCCTCACCGCCTCGGGCGGGCCTTTCCGCGGCAGGACCCGCGAGGAACTCCACGATGTTACTCCGCAGGAGGCGCTGGCCCACCCTACCTGGGACATGGGCGTCATGGTGACCACCAACTCGGCCACCCTTGTGAACAAGGGACTGGAAGTCATCGAGGCGCACCTGCTGTTCGACGTGCCGCTGGACCGGATCGACGTCGTGGTCCATCCCCAGTCCGTGGTGCACTCCATGGTCCAGTTCGTCGATGGGTCCATCATTGCGCAGGCATCCCCGCCGGACATGCGCCTGCCCATCGCACTGGGGATGGGCTGGCCTGACAGGGTGCCCAAGGCCGCCGCTGCCTGCGATTGGACCCAGGCGGCCACCTGGACTTTTGAGCCGCTGGATGTAACGTCCTTCCCGGCCGTTGATCTTGCCAAGGACGCCGCCAAACAAGGCAGCACGTTCCCCGCCGTGTTCAACGCCGCCAACGAGGAAGCCGTGACGGCCTTCCATGCCGGCCGGATCAGGTTCACCGACATCGTGGACACGGTCGCCGCAGTTCTCAGCGAACATCCAGGCTCTTCCGGGCTGACAGTGGAATCCGTACTGGATGCTGAAAGCTGGGCACGCGCGCGCGCCAATGAACGTTTAGCAGTCAGCAGCCTCTAGGAAGCAGCAAGCACCCCCATGACCCCCGTTCTCCTCTTTGTCCTCGGTGTCGTCTTTGTGGCAATCGGCATCGCTGCCTCCATAGCGCTCCACGAAGTGGGCCACCTCCTGCCCGCCAAGCTCTTCAAGGTCCGCGTCACCAAGTACATGATCGGCTTCGGCCCCACACTCTGGTCACGGCGGAAAGGCGAGACCGAGTACGGTGTGAAAGCCATCCCGCTGGGTGGCTACGTATCCATGATCGGGATGTACCCGCCCAACAAGGAGGACGGATCGGTCCGCCCCTCCAGCACCGGTATGTTCCAGACCCTGGCCACGGAAGCACGGTCCATGGCCCACGAAGAGGTGGGCCCAGGCGATGAGAACCGCGTGTTCTATCGGCTTCCGGTCTGGAAAAAGATCATCGTTATGCTGGGCGGGCCAGCCATGAACATGTTCCTGGGCGTCGTGCTGACGGCTGTCCTGCTGATGGGCTTTGGCATGGCCACGGCCACCACCACCATCTCCGACGTCTCCAAGTGCCAGGTGGTGGCCGGCGAAACAGTGGATCCGGATTCAGCCGACTGCCAGCTCACGCCCGCCGCGGCGGCCGGCCTCAAACCTAACGACACCGTCACCTCCTTCGACGGGAAAGCCGTGACCAGCTGGGAGCAGCTCACGGAGTGGATCCGGACTTCTGCCGGCCGCGAGGTCGCCATCACCGTGGAGCGGGACGGCGCCCCGGTATCCACCACGGTTACTCCCGTGCTGTCGGCCCGTCCCATCATCGGGGCGGACGGGCGGCAGGCAACAGATGACGCCGGCACCCTCCTCTACCAGGACGTCGGCTTCCTGGGCATTGGTGCGCAGACGGAACTGGTGCCCCAGCCGGCGTCGTCCGTTCTGCCCATGGCCGGCGAGAACATCCGGCAGGTGGCAGGAGTGGTGTTCAACCTGCCGGCACGCGTGGTGGGCGTGGCGAAAGCCGCCTTCAGTGAGGAGCCACGCGATCCCAATGGCCCCATCAGCGTGGTGGGTGTGGGCCGGGTGGCAGGAGAAGTGGCCGCGATGGAGGAAATTCCCGTCCAATCGCGCGTAGCCACGCTGTTTGGGCTCCTTGCCGGGCTGAACTTCGCCCTTGCGGTCTTCAACCTGATCCCGCTGTTGCCGCTGGACGGCGGCCATGTTGCGGGTGCCCTCTACGAAGGCGCCCGGCGCCAGCTGGCCAGACTGTTCGGCAAGCCGGACCCGGGAGCCTTCGACATCGCCAAGCTGCTCCCGGTGACCTACGTGGTGGCAGCCCTGCTGATGGGCATGAGCGCGCTCCTCATCTACGCCGACATCGTGAAGCCGGTGAATCTCTTCGGCTGACCTTTCGGGTTTGTCAGGGCGGGCCACATGGAGCAGGCCACACCCTCCCCGCTCAACGCGGCGGAAGTTGGGATTCGGCGACGCCCTCTTAGCCATTTATGGCTGATATTTGATAATCAGCTGTTTATGGTTGATGATCTTCGATCAGCTGTCTAGGGTTGTGGCATGTATGTACTTACCATCGACCAGCGGGGCAGCTCCTCCGACGTGGACCGGGTCCCTGAGCTAATCTCAGCGTTGCGGGGACTCACCCCGGCGCCATTTGAACGCTCCGTTGGCGACGAGCTCCAGGGCGTAGTGGAGCATGCCGCGGAGGTGGTGGACATCGCCCTGCACGCGCTCCGGAGCGGGAATTGGTATGTGGGAATTGGCATCGGTACCGTGCAGCTGGCTCCGGGGGGGAGCCCCAGGGAAGGGTCCGGAAGCGGCTTCATAGCGGCGCGCAAAGCCGTGGAACTTGCCAAGAGCGCGGCCGGCCAGGTTCCGCTGTCAGTGGTGTCAGGCACCATGGGCCGTGGCAGGGAAGTCCCGCCCCAAGCCAGGGAAGGTGCCGTATCCAGTGCAAATGCCCAGGCAGTGCTTCGCCTCATCGGGAGGCTGGTACAGCAACGCACCCAGGCGCAGTGGCGGGTGGTGGACCGGTTGCGTGCATCCCAGGGCGGCGAGGGCAGGCACGGCAGCCAGAAGCTCGTTGCCCACGAACTGGGAATTACGGAGCAGTCGGTGAGCCGGGCAGTCCTTCGGTCCGGCTGGCAGGAAGAATGGGCAGCCAGGCCGGCAGCCGCAATGCTCCTGGACTACGCCCGTTCCCAGATTGTCCGTTCCGAAAATGAAGGAGTCAGGTGACCGCGCTTTGGATCGCTGCCGCCCTGCTTGTGGCGGGCTTCGCCGGTTGGCCGGTGACCGCCCTTGTGTTCCGTCTCGCCCGCACCATCGACGACAAAGCAGATGCTGCCAAGGCTGCGGAAGAAGCCAGGAGAGCAGCCGAGGACCCCTCCGCTGACGTCACTGTTGACGGGCCCCACGCCGAAACCCAGAACGTGGACGGTGAGCTGACCGCGGCGGCGGACGCGCCGTCGTCGGCTGATTCCGCTTCACTCCCGGCTCCCACCCAGCGCATCCTGCGTGGCGGGGCCATCATTGGCGTCCTGGAACGGCTCGGCGTGTGCCTGGCCATCCTCACCGGCCAGCCGGTGGCCATCGCCTACATCGTTGCCATCAAGGGCCTGGGCAGGTTCGCGGAGCTGAAGGAAACCCCCGTGGCAGCCGAAAGGTTCATCATCGGAACCTTGACCTCCATGCTGTGGGCGGCCGGAACGGCAGCAGTGGTCAAAGTACTGTTCCTCTCGTAGGAACAGGTGGGGCGGGCCCTGCCGCCCCACCAAAACAGCTGCCAGGCCTGCCCGGATGGGTGCAAGGGCAGGCAGGGCGATAGGGTAGCGGTATGACTGTTTTTGCCGTTGAGTACGTTTACGCCGCCGATTCCACCGAAGCCCGCAACGAGGCCCGGCCAGCGCACCGCGAATGGCTCGCGGGCCTTGCACAGGACGGTGCCGTCCTGGCCAGCGGACCATACGGTGACGGTGCCGGAGCGCTGCTGATCTTCAAGACAGCAGACGAGGCCGCCCTCAACTCGATCCTCAAGCAGGATCCCTTTGCCGCCGCCGGAGTCATCGCCGGGACCCGCATCACGGAGTGGTCACCCATCATCGGCGTGCTCGCCGGCCTCACCGCGTAGCCTCTTCAACACACTTTCAACTCTAGGAGTCCACGTGACCTCGGTCAGCCTGGGAATGCCGTCAGCACCGCCGCCCGTCCTCGCCCCCCGCCGCAAGACCCGCCAGATCAAGGTTGGTTCCGTGGGGGTGGGCTCAGACTTCCCCATCAGCGTGCAGTCCATGACCACCACGCCCACCACGGACATCAACGCCACGCTGCAGCAGATCGCTGAACTCACTGCCTCCGGCTGCGATATTGTGCGCGTCGCCTGCCCCTCGGCGGATGACGCCGAAGCCTTGCCGATTATCGCCAAAAAGTCCCAGATCCCGGTCATCGCGGACATCCACTTCCAGCCCAAGTACGTCTTTGCGGCCATCGAAGCCGGTTGCGCCGCAGTGCGCGTGAACCCGGGCAACATCCGGAAGTTCGACGACCAGGTCAAGGAAATCGCGGCTGCCGCCAGGGACCACGGAACCTCAATCCGCATCGGCGTGAACGCAGGCTCGCTGGAGCCCGGCATCCTAAAGAAGTACGGCAAGGCAACGCCGGAAGCGCTGGTGGAGTCCGCTGTCTGGGAGGCTTCCCTGTTTGAGGAGCACGGCTTCCACGACTTCAAGATTTCCGTCAAGCACAACGACCCCGTGATTATGGTGGCCGCGTACGAGATGCTGGCAGAAAAAGGCGACTGGCCGCTGCACCTCGGCGTGACCGAGGCCGGCCCGGCCTTCCAGGGAACCATCAAGTCCGCCACCGCCTTCGGTGCCCTCCTGTCCCGGGGTATCGGCGACACCATCCGCGTTTCCCTCTCGGCCCCGCCGGTAGAGGAAATCAAGGTGGGCAACCAGATTCTCCAGTCCCTGAACCTGCGCCCCCGCAAGCTTGAAATTGTCTCCTGCCCGTCCTGCGGCCGTGCCCAGGTGGACGTTTACACCCTCGCCGAACAGGTGACTGCAGGCCTGGAAGGAATGGAGATTCCGCTGCGCGTGGCAGTCATGGGCTGCGTGGTGAACGGCCCGGGCGAGGCCCGCGAGGCGGATCTTGGCGTTGCTTCCGGCAACGGCAAGGGCCAGATCTTTGTGAAGGGTGAAGTCATCAAGACTGTCCCTGAGAGTCAAATTGTTGAGACACTGATCGAAGAGGCCATGCGTATCGCGGAAGAGATGGGGGAGGCCGATGGCGAAGATGCTGTCAAGGGTAGCCCCGTGGTTAGCGTCTCGTAAGGACGTCCCCGACCCGCCGGGGATTTTCGTCCGCACCCTGGACGGGACGGATACGGACGCGCTGAGGCTGCTTGCACAGCGCGATCCGGTAACAAACGTCTTCATCCTCGCTCATCTGCGGGCTGTCGGCACCGCCGCGCCTACCAGTGGCGGGGCCGGCGTCATCGGAGTGTTCGACGACGGCATCCTGGTGGGTGCGTGCTGGGCGGGAGCCAACCTGGTGCCGGTCCAGCTTGATCCTGCATTGGCCGGTGCAGTTGCGGAAGCGGCCAACGCCTCCGGACGGCGTTATGCCTCCGCGTTCGGACCGGCCCCGGCGGTGTTGGCACTTCACGCGGAGTTGGTGGAGCTGGGCCATCGGGCGCACGAAGTACGGGACGAGCAACCACTCATGACCATCGAGGGCCCGCCGCTGGTCGCCTCCAACCCGGGTCTGGAACCGGGAAACCTCGCCGACTTTGACCGCATCCTTCCAGCCTGCGCCGCCATGTTCGAAGAGGAAGTGGGCTATTCCCCCTTCCTGGGTGGGCGGGAGTTCTATAGCCGGCGCGTGGAAGGACTGATTCGCCAAGGCCATTCCCTGGCGCACGTGAACAAAACCGGCGACGTTGTGTTCAAGGCGGAACTGGGCGCCGTCACGTCCGAGGTCACCCAGGTCCAGGGCGTCTGGATGAACCCGCTCTATCGCGGGCAGGGCCTCAGTTCCGGATACATGGCCGCAGTAGTGGAGCAGGCCAGAAAGATCGCACCCATCACCAGCCTCTACGTCAACGGTTTCAACGTGCGGGCGCGGGCAACGTACGAGCGGGTTGGTTTCCGGCAGGTTGGAACGTTCGCTACGGTGCTGTTCTAGGGCGCAGGATGTCCGTAATCAAGACCTCTCTCTCTGAAACTACTTGTCAACTGTGGTTGTCATCACTTAGGTTCGATCTAGCTGCGCTGGAGTGGCGTGGGCGGTCTCACCAGTCCTCACCAGTACTTAGGCGATAACGGCGTTGAGCCACGCCCGGATGCGATGACCAGCCCTCTGGGGGGCCAGGGGCTTTGTATTCCCGGGCGTGGCTCTACTGCGCTTGCCGGTAGATTAGTACCCAGACGAAATGCCCGGCCTGCTGTTGCTCCAGCACTTCCCCAGAAACGGATACCCCCCGTGGTTACAAGACTGTCCCAGCTATTCCTGCGCACCCTGCGTGAAGATCCCGTCGACGCCGAGGTGGCGAGCCACCGCCTGCTGGTACGGGCCGGCTACATCCGCCGCGCAGCCCCTGGCATTTACACCTGGCTGCCGCTGGGGCTGAGCGTCCTGCGCAAGGTTGAAGCCATCATCCGGGAGGAAATGGCGAACATCGGGGCGCAGGAAGTCCACTTCCCGGCACTCCTGCCGCGTGAGCCCTACGAGGCCACCAACCGCTGGACCGAATACGGCGAAGGCCTGTTCCGCCTCCAGGACCGCAAGGGCGCCGATTACCTGCTGGCTCCCACCCATGAGGAAATGTTCACGCTGCTGGTCAAGGACCTCTACTCCTCCTACAAGGACCTGCCACTCAGCCTTTACCAGATCCAGAACAAGTACCGCGATGAAGCCCGCCCCCGCGCCGGCCTCCTGCGCGGACGTGAGTTCATCATGAAGGACTCTTACTCATTCGACGTCGACGACGCCGGCCTGGACGCCAGCTACGCCGCCCACCGCGGCGCGTACCTGCGCATCTTCGAGCGCCTCGGCCTGGAAGTCATTCCCGTGACCGCCACCGCCGGTGCCATGGGCGGCTCCAAGAGCGAAGAATTCCTGCACCCCACGGACATCGGCGAGGACACCTTCGTCCGCTCAGCCGGAGGTTACGCCGCCAACGTCGAGGCCGTCACCACGGTGGCGCCGGCAGAGATCGATTTCTCCGCTGCTCCCGCGGCCGAGGTCCTCGATACGCCGGACACCCCGACGATCGAAACGCTGGTGGCAGCCGCCAACCAGCTCGCCCCCCGCTCCGAGGCCGACGGCGGCGCCTGGACTGCCGCGGATACGCTCAAGAACGTCGTCCTCGCCGTTACCCTGCCCACCGGGGAACGCCAGCTTGTGGTCATCGGCGTTCCCGGCGACCGCGGCGTGGACCTGAAGCGCGTCGAAGCGAACATCGGATCCTTCCTGCCGATCGCAGGCGAGATCGGCCTCGAAGCAGCCAACGACGACGACCTCAAGAAGCAGCCGCTGATCGTCAAGGGGTACCTCGGACCCGGCCTGACGCTGGACGAACCGCTGCTCGGCAGCGAAAGCGCATCGAAGCTCCTCTACCTGGTGGACCCGCGCATCGTCAGCGGCACCACGTGGGTCACCGGTGCCAATGAAGCCGGCAAGCACGTCTTCGGGCTGGTGGCAGGCAGGGACTTCACGTGGGATGGTGTGATTGAGTGCACGGAGGTCCGCGAAGGCGATCCCGCCCCGGACGGCTCCGGCCCCCTGGAAACTGCCCGTGGAATCGAGATGGGCCACATCTTCCAGCTCGGCCGGAAGTACGCCGAAGCCCTGGAGCTGAAGGTCCTGGACCAGAACGGCAAGCAGGTCACGGTAACTATGGGTTCCTACGGTGTGGGTGTCACCCGGGCCGTGGCGGCGCTGGCCGAATCCAACAATGACGCCAAGGGCCTGGTGTGGCCGCGTGCCGTTGCGCCGGCGGACGTCCATGTAGTGGCTGTGGGCAAGGGTGAAGACATCTTCGCCACCGCAGAGCGGCTTGCAGCAGACCTGGCAGCTGCGGGCCTTGAGGTCCTGCTCGATGACCGGCCCAAGGTTTCGCCGGGGGTCAAGTTCGGCGATGCTGAACTGGTGGGCGTCCCCACCATCCTGGCCGTGGGCCGGGGCCTGGTGGACGGCGTCGTGGAGATTAAGGACCGCCGGAGCGGCGAAGCCGAGAACGTTGCGGTAGACAAGGCAGTTGACTACGTAGTCAACGCCGTCCGCGCCAGCTGACCCCGCGAGGTGCTCTTAGGGCTTGAGTCCATCCAGCTCACGACGCTGGTTTTGATCGTGCTGGCGGGTTTTGCCGCGGGCTGGGTGGACGCCGTGGTGGGCGGGGGCGGGCTGATCCAGCTCCCCGCCCTGTTGCTGGTCCCGGGCATCACGCCGGTGCAGGCGCTGGCCACCAACAAGTTGGGATCCATCTTCGGAACCGCAACCAGCGCCGTCACCTACTACCGGCGGGTGGGACCGGACCTGCGGACGGCACTGCCGATGGCCGTGATCGCCCTGGCCGGCAGCTTTGGCGGCGCCATACTGGCCGCCACGCTGCCGTCCAGCGTGTTCAAACCCATCATCGTCGCCGCGCTGGTGGCGGTGGCGCTCTTTACTGCCCTGAAACCGGATGCCGGGCACATCACCGCCCTGCGGCACGACGGCCACAAGCACTATGTGGTGGCCTGCCTGATTGGCGCCGTCATCGGCTTTTACGACGGCCTGATTGGCCCCGGGACAGGTTCCTTCCTGGTGATCGCCCTGGTTTCGGCGATGGGTTACGCGTTCCTGGAGGCCAGTGCCAAAGCCAAGATCGTAAACATGGCAACCAATGCAGGTGCCCTGATGTTCTTCGTGCCGCACGGCTCCATCCTGTGGGGCCTGGGCTTGCTGCTGGGTATCGCAAATATGGCCGGCGGGTACCTTGGGGCAAGGACGGCGGTAGCGCAGGGGAGCCGGTTCGTCCGCGTGGTCTTCCTCGTGGTGGTGGCCGCCCTGATCCTGAAGCTCGGGTACGACGTCTGGCAGGAAAACTTCGCCCAACAGGGGTAGGTGAGGGCCGCATGGGCACCCCATGCGCGGCGTAGCATGCAGATATGCCACCTGGTGACGACGAGTACGCCCGTGCTTTATCCGCTGCGGCAGGCCACGCCGGGGACTGGCTGCGCAGCCTCCCCGCCCGGCCGGTCGGACCCCGTCTACCTGCCCACGACCTTACCGACGCCTTCGGCGGGCCGCTGCCCGTCTCCGGCATGGCCGCCGAGGACGTCGTCGACCTCCTCGCCCGGACGGCCGAGCCCGGGCTTATGGCCATGCCCTCGGGCCGCTTCTTCGGCTGGGTCATCGGCGGAACCCTGCCCGCGGCCCTCGCCTCGGACTGGCTGGTCAGCGCCTGGGACCAGAACGCCTGCCTTCGGTATGGGGCACCCGCCATGGCGGCCATCGAGGAAAGCGCCGGGGCATGGCTCCTGGAACTGCTGGGACTTCCCGCCGGGTCCGACGTCGGCTTCGTCACCGGAGCCACCATGGCCAACTTCACCGGGCTGGCTGCCGGGCGCTGGCGGCTGCTCGCTGACGCCGGCTGGGACCTCGACGGCGACGGGCTGGCCGGCGCACCCCGCATCAGATGCTTTGTGGGCCGGGAACGGCATGAGACCGTGGACCTTGCGCTCCGGTACCTCGGGCTGGGCCGTCCCACAGTAGTTGATGCGGACGATCAGGGGCGGGTGATGCCGGCGGCGCTGGAAGCGGCTCTTGCTGAAGGTTCCGGTCCTGCGCTGGTATGCCTGCAGGCAGGGAACCTTCATTCCGGCGCTTTTGACCCTTTCCCTGAAACCATCAGCATCGCCCGAAAGCACGGCGCCTGGGTCCACATCGATGGCGCGTTCGGTCTTTGGGCGGCGGCAGTGCCTGAACTTCGAAACCTGACGCGCGGCTACGAGGAAGCTGATTCGTGGGGGACTGACGCGCACAAAACCCTGAACGTGCCGTACGACTGCGGCATTGCCATCGTGCGCGACGCACCGGCCCTTCGATCCGCCATGGGCCTGCACACCAGTTACCTCATCCAGGACCCCGAGGGCCCGGGCGACCCGTTCGAGAAAGTGCCTGAGTTGTCACGCCGGGCCCGCGGTGTGCCGGTGTGGGCGGCGCTCAAAAGCCTGGGCCGGGACGGCGTAGCAGCCCAGGTACGCGGACTGGCGGCCGCCGCTTCGGACATCGCGGCAGGGCTGGCAGGGCTCGACGGCGTCGAGGTGCTGAACGACGTCGCCTACACCCAGGTCTGCGTGGCGTTTAGCGACGACGCAACCACCCGTGCAGTGACGGCGCGCATCATCGCGGACGGCCGCGTATGGATGACCGGCTCCCGCTGGCGGGACCGGGACATCTTGCGGGTTTCCGTCAGCAACTGGCAGACAGCAGAGGAAGAGGTGGACACCGCCCTCGCGGCCGTAGCCTCCGCCCTCGCCGCCGTGCGCGGCAGCTGATCCGCCACGGCCACGGTGGTTGCCGTGGCTCCACTCGCCGTCAGTGTGCGCCGACCGCTTCGCCTGGCTCGGGCAGGCGGTGCGCCGAGGGCAGACCGTCGAGGGTTTTGCCGGCCAGCGTGCTGGCCACCCAAAGGGACCTGGCCAGGTCGCCCCGATGGTCGGGCTTGCCCGCATACACCAGGGCGTTTGCCACTTCCCTGGCAATGGCCCATTGCCGGGCGACGTCAGGGTCCAGGCCCGCGGCGGAGCTGAAGTCCACGCAGCGCCGGCGGAGGCCGGCTTCTGCCCCGTTCACGGGCAAGTCGGACAGGCGGCTCCACAACAACGGGGCCACCGCAAACTCGGGCTCGCCGATCATTGGCTGGGGGTCTATGGCGGCATAACCCGCCGGCATCGGAGGCCCTGCCGGGGCGGACGCAGCCGGGCGGGCCAGGACGTTGAGGAAATGCAGGTCCGTGTGGACCAGGGCGTCGCGTGCCGAACGCCGTCCCACTGCCCCGCGGGTTTGGCACACCTCAAGGGCGGCCTCCAGCAGCCAGCGGGGAAACGGGCGTCCCAGCTGTTCCCAGTCCGCCGGCAGGTCGTCACTCCATTGCTCAGCACGGGCGGCGATGTGTTCGAACTCTTGCCACTGCGGCCGGTCGTCGGGCCTGAGGCTCAGTTTCCGCACCAAGCCCGCCCACACCACCAGGGCGTCGTCCATCGGGACAGCGGTGAGGGAGCGTTCGCCGTCGAGCCTTTCCAGGAGCATGGCGCACGTTCCTGCATCGGACGCCAGCAGTGCCACCGCTCCACGCCCCTGCCAGAGGTCCAGGGCGTGCCGCTCCACGCGGGCTTCGTCGTGCGGGAAGGCGACTTTGAGGGCTGCTTGGGTGCCGTCCGGCTGCCGCACCGGGATGACCACGCCGCCGTGGCCGTTCCAGGGCAGGGCGCCGGGAGGCAGGTCCGGCGTCAGCTGCCAGTCCTCCAGCCGGCCCTGGATGAGGTCCGGCAGCGACGCGAGCCACGCCCGTCCCGCGCTGCTGCGGGTGTACCGCGCAGTGAGGTCAGGTGGGATTGGTACTGCAGCTGGCTCGCTCATCAGTCCCAGCCTAGGCGCAGGGGAGCGGCCGGTGTGGCAGGGTACTTCCTTAGACCGCGCCTGTGGCACTGAGCAGGTTGCCAACGCTGAACGCAGCTACAAGCGCCAGGGCTCCGCCTGCTACCACCCGGACAGCTGCGCGGCCAGTGCGCCGTGCGTTCTTCCTACACCGGCAGCTGCGGAAGCTGCGCTTCGTCCAGGACGAGGCCCGGAAGCGGGTTTGCATCGGAGCCCCAGTGCTGGGCGCGGCGGGCTGCTCCCTGCAGTGCCGACAGGGCCCAGGCCCGGGTGGTTGAGTCGGTGATGGCCACGATGTCTCCGTAGGCCGGCAAAGTGGCTGCCTCCAGGCGGGCGAGCCCGGCGGCCGGGGCGTCGAGGAACCCTGGGTCCAGGACGTACCCGGGTGGTTGCGGGGACGGTGCCCCGCAGTGCATGAGGCTGTAGGCTGCGGCCTGGTCCGCCAGGTCCTGGTGCTGGGCCAGGAAGTCCGACGCCGGTGGTGCCCCCTCGCGCGGAAGGCGGGTGAGCGCGGCCTGGTAGCCGTACACCGTCTCCAGCTCCGCTTTAGCCGCGGCGGCAAGTGCTGCCCCCACACTGACGCTCCCGGCCGCCGGCGTCGCAGGGCAGGCAGACGCTCCTGCCGGTTCAGTAGAACCCGGGCCGGCGGCCGTTGCTTCCTCGGCGGGGGACAGCTTCCCGTCCTGTGACTGGCCTTCCGGGGCCGGTACGCCCGGCGCCCCAAGCTGTTCGGCTGCCAGAAGCTGCGCGGTGCCGCTTGCCGCCAGCAGGCGTGCCATGCCGCCGTCGGCCGTTTCTGCGTCCCTGAGCCGTTGCTGTCCGCTGGCGGCGAGGGCGGCCGCGAACTCAGCCAGGGTCGCCTGGGCGGGAGGATTCGACGGCGGGGGAGCAGCTGGGGGCGGGGCTGCGCCGGCAGGAAGCGACGCCGTCGCGGT
>NZ_JBNHGJ010000010.1:0-111669 GCF_059091165.1 Arthrobacter sp. Hb9-2
GTGTTCAGACGTGTGCTCTTCCGAGCGGACCGGCTCGCAGCGAGCCTCGCCGTGCACCTTCTGGCCGGCAGGGACCTTGCCGAAGCCGCGGAACTTGCCGTCCATGACGCCGCAGATTTCCTCGCCAACGGCGGGGTGTCCGCCCTTCCCGATAGCGGCGGGGAGCCCGCGCAGCCAAAGCCCCGGGTCAACGATCCCCTGCTGCTGGCCCGCGCCGTGCGGGAAAACGGCGGGAAGGTAGTGGCCACCGGAGGGTGCTTCGACCTGCTGCACGCCGGGCACGTCCGGTCTCTGGCCGCTGCCCGTGAGCTGGGCGACTGTTTGATCGTCTGCTTGAACTCGGACGATTCCGTGCGGCGGCTGAAGGGGCCGGAGCGTCCCATCATCGGCCAGCATGACAGGGCCGAACTGCTCCTGGCCATGGAATGCGTGGACGCCGTGATGGTCTTCGACGAAGACACACCTGAGGCAGCCCTCGAACGCCTTCGCCCCGACATCTGGGTCAAGGGCGGCGACTACAAGGGTGCCAGCCTGCCCGAGGCCAGCTTGGTGGAGAGCTGGGGCGGCCGTTGCCTCACTGTGCCGTACCACCCGGCCCGTTCCACCACGGGCCTGGCCGACGCCCTCGCAAAGGTCAGCTGAAACCGGGTGGGCTAAACCGTCTGGTCACGCCCGCCCAACCCAAGTTTTGTATTCCCCGTTGAAAGGAACACCATGACTGCAGAATCAAACACCCCCGGCCGCGTACTCGTAACCGGAGGTGCCTCCGGACTGGGTGCCGCCGTCGTCGACGCCGTCCTGAAGGCGGGCGGCACTCCGGTGGTCCTGGACCGCGATATCAGCAACGTATCCGCCGTGAAAGCCTTTGAAGTGGACGTCTCGGACCGGCAGGCAGTGGAGGCCGCCGTACGCGAAGCCGCGGAATCCCTTGGTGGGCTCGAAGCAGTGGTCACTGCCGCCGGCATCGACCGCTGCGGCAAGCTCGCCGACGTCGAGGCCACAGAGTGGGAGAAGGTCATCGGCGTGAACCTGATGGGCACCGTATCAGTGGTGCGCGCAGCATTGCCGTACCTGAAGTCCTCCCACGGCCGGGTGGTGACTGTCGCTTCCACCCTGGGCAAGCGCGCCGTGGCCGACGCAACGGCGTACTGCGCATCCAAGTTCGGTGTGGTGGGATTCAGCCACGCGCTGGCTGCCGAGACCGGCGGCGAAATCGGCGTGACCACCATGATCCCCGGCGGCATGAAGACGCGCTTCTTCGACGACCGCACAGAGCAGTACAAGCCCCAGGACGATTCGCGGCTCAATGACCCCAACAACGTGGCCCAGGCCATCCTCTTCGCGCTGTCCCAGCCTACCGGATGCGAGGTCCGCGAGATGCTGATCTGCCACGAGGAAGAGGGCTCCTGGCCCTAAACCCCACATACGACCAGGCCGGAACCGACGGGAGGAATCTCATGCCCACCATTGCTACAGAAACGACTGCACGCCCGGAAGCCGCCGACAGCAACGGCATCACCATCCGGAACCCACGAACCGGTGACGTCCTTTGGACTGTGCCGGAGGCCGAACCGGAAGCAGTGTCCCAGGCGGTAGAGGTGGCCCGGAGCGCTGCGGCGGATTGGGCTTCCACTGCGCCGGCCGAGCGGGGTGCGGCACTGCGTGCTGCGGCAAAGGCGCTCGCTGCAGCGGCCCGGGAGCTCGCGGAACTCAACGCCAGCGAAACGGGGCGGCCGGTGGAGGAATCGCTCGCCGGCATCGGCGCAGGGGTTTCCACGCTGGAACAGTACGCGGAGCTGGGGCCCGTCCACCGGGGGCACAGCCTGCGAGGCAACCGGCTTGCCTCCGATTACACCGTTGCCGAGCCCCGCGGCGTGGCTGTCCTGCTGACCCCGTGGAACGATCCCGTTGCGGTGGCATGCGGCCTGATCGGCGCCGCGCTGGCTACCGGCAACACCGTGGTGCACAAACCAAGCGAGCGGTGCCCGCGGCTGGGTGAGGCCTTGGGCGAAGTCCTGGCGGCAGGCTTTCCGCCCGGCGTTTTCCAGACGATTTCGGGCGGCGCCGGCGTTGGTGCACTCCTTGCCCAGTCGGAGGTGGACGTCATCGCGCACGTGGGCTCCAGTGCGGCCGGAGCGCGGATCGCCAGGGCCGGAGCGCTGACGGGTGCCCACGTCATCCGGGAGAACGGGGGAAATGATCCGCTGCTGGTGGACCGGGACGTTGACCCGCTATGGGCTGCCGAGCAGGCGGCAATTGGTGCCTTCAGCAACAGCGGCCAGATCTGCGTGGCTGTTGAGCGGATTTACGTCCATGAGGACATCGCCGCAGAGTTCTGCGCAGCCTTGGAAACCGAAGCGGCTGTGCGTAACGGCAACGGGTCAGTGGCCCCGCTGGTGGATCTGAGGATGCGGGATGAGGTCCACGCGCAGGTCACTGACGCCCTGAGGCAGGGTGCGCATGCCGTCGAGGGCGGTGCCCTCCCGGACGGCCCGGGCTCCTTCTACCCCGCCACCGTGCTGCTGGAATGCACGGACCGGATGCAGGTCATGACGGAGGAAACCTTTGGACCCGTTGCCCCCGTGCAGGTGGTGAGATCGTTCGACGAGGGGCTCCGCCTGGCATGCAGCGGCAGGTACGGCCTGGCTGCCACCGTTCTCAGCAACAACATCGCCCACATCCAGCGGGCAGTCGCTGCCCTCCCGGTGGGGACGGTGAAGATCAACGAAGTGTTCGGCGGCGCCCCCGGCGGTGCTGCCCAGCCGCGGGGCGAAAGCGGCGCGGGCTTCGGCTACGGCCCGGAACTCCTGGACGAGTTCAGCCGGGTCAAGGTGGTGCACATTGCGGCGCCTCCGTCTGCAGCCCCTGACGCGGCGGCGGATGCGGAATCCGCGGCTGAACAGCAGGACGGGTCATGAGTCTGTCACCGGAGAACCTGCCTGCCGACCTCCCGGTTGAGCCTGCCGACGTGGACCTTTCCAGCCAGCGGGCGCTCTCCGAATGGCTGCCAGGGCGACTGGCCGCGGAAGAGCCGGCGATCATGGTAATCGGCGACCTGATGCTGGACGGCTGGTGGAGCGGCAGCATCGAACGGCTGTGCCGGGAAGCCCCCGCCCCGGTAGTAGACGTACAAACCCGGGAGTCCGTTCCCGGCGGGGCCGCCAATACCGCCATGAACCTGGCAGCCCTCGGTGCCCGGGTCTCCGTGGCAGGCATCATCGGAACCGACGATGCCGGCGTGGACCTGCGCAGCCAGCTGGTGGATGCAGGCATCGATGTCAGCCACCTGCACAGCCACCCGGACATGGTGACCACCACCAAGATCCGCATCAGCAGCGGCGGACAGGTGATGCTCCGCATCGACGACTCCGCCAAGGCGGTGCCGGCCGAAGCGCTGGCCGCGCTGGCTGCTTCCGTGCGTGCCGCCGTCGACCAGCAGGACGCCGTGCTGGTTTGCGATTACGGCAACGGGGTGCTGGCGGATCCGGTGCGGGCCAGCCTCGTGGACGCTCTCGCCGGCCCTGCTGCCGGCGGGGACCGTCCGCTGCTGGTGGTCGATTCGCACGACCCCCGGCCCTGGGCGCCGCTCCGCCCGGACCTGGTAACCCCGAATGCGCAGGAAACGGCGCGCATGCTGGACCTGCGGCTTCCCGACGGGCAGGACAGGGTGGCAGAGGTAAGCAAGCACGCCGATGCCCTGCTGGAAGCCACGGGCGCAGGGGCCGTGGTGGTCACCCTGGACCGTGACGGCACCGTCCTGCTAAGGCCTGACGGCGTGACGCACCGTACGTGGGCCCGTCCGGCCGCGGAAAAGCAGGCCTCCGGTGCAGGCGACACGTTCGTGGCTGCGCTGACCCTGGCGCGCGCTGCCGGGCTGCCGTTGACGGCGAGCCTGGACCTGGCGCAGTCGGCCGCGGACGTGGTGGTGCACCAGCCGGGCACGTCCGTTTGCAGTACGGGCCAGCTCAGCCGGTACCTCAAGGCCTTCGCCGACACTGCCCTGGGCGCGGACGAGCTGCAACGGCAGCTGGAGCTGCACCGGGCGCAGGGCCAGCGCATCGTGCTGACCAACGGCTGCTTCGACGTGCTGCACAGCGGCCACACGCGCTACCTCAACCAGGCGAAACAGCTGGGGGACGTGCTGGTGGTGGCGCTTAACAGCGACGACTCGGTCCGAAAGCTTAAGGGCGCCGGCCGGCCCATCAACGGGGTGGCGGACCGTGCCGCGGTGGTGGCGGCACTGAGTTGCGTGGATTACGTGACTGTCTTCGACACTCCCACCGCGGCCCCGCTCATCGCGCAGCTCCGGCCCGAGGTTTATGCCAAGGGCGGGGACTACACCCCGGAAATGCTCGCCGAGACGCCGGCAGTGGAGGAGTACGGCGGCCGGGTGGCCATTCTGGACTATGTGGCGGAACGGTCCACCACGGCTGTGGTGAAGCGGATCCGGGAAGGCGAAGGGGCTGTGCCGGGCAGCTAGGGTGCGGGCACCGGTGCTGTCGGAAGCAATTAGGGTTGAAGCATGACTGAAGCGCGGCACGGGTAATGGCAAAACGCGGCAGGTCAGGTGGCCGGAACGGCCTGCGCCCTGTAGCAGGAGTGGTGGAGGTCCCCGCGGGAGCCCGGCCCAGCGGACCAGTTGAAGGCGTCTACTACGTCGACACCGGGGACTGCGAGCTGATCGCCGACCAGGACAACTCCACCGGCTGGCTCCTGAAGATCAACGGCGTGATGAGTTCGCACATCGACCTCGCCGACCCGCTGTTCCTGGATTTCGAGTACATGCGCTGGATGGCGGCGCTGATCGAGTCGCGCTGGCCGCCGTCGGAAACGGCGGGAACCAGGCCGAAGCTCCGCGGCTTGCATCTGGGCGGCGGCGCCTGCTCCCTGGCCCGCTACTTCCATGCTGTCTATCCGGACGCCCGGCAGGTGGTGGTGGAGCTGGACGGCAAGCTGGCGGAGTACGTGCGCGGCTGGTTCGACCTGCCCAAGGCGCCGCTGCTCCGCCTGCGGGTGGGGGAGGCCCGCGAAGTCACGGAGACCCTGACGGCCGAGACCCGGGACTTCATCATTCGGGACGTTTTCGCCGGTGCCCTGACCCCGCGCCCGCTGACCACGGCCGAGTTCACCCGGCACGTCAGGCGGGTCCTCGCGCCCGGCGGGCTGTACGTGGTGAATTCCGGGGACGCGCCGGACCTGAGGAACGCCAGGCAGGACGCCGCCACCATCGCGGCTGCCTTCAAGCACACCGTCATCATCGCGGACCCGGCCATGTTGAAGGGGCGCCGCTACGGAAACATGGTCATGGCCGGCAGCGATACCCCGTTCGCTGATGACCCCCAACTTGCGCGCCGGCTCCTGGGCGGCGCCGTTCCGGCGCACCTGTGGGACGACACCCAAGTGCGGGCCTTTGCGGCCGGATCACCCGTGCGGCACGACCCGCCCGGTAGCTAGCTCAATCACCGGAACCTCGGCCCAGCAGCTTCTCCCGGTGCTCCGCCATCTGTTCCCGCAGCGCGTGCACTACCGCCGCCACCGCAGGCCGCCGCAGCGAGTCCGGCCGGAGCACCATCCAGTACGGCAGCAACTCGGCGATCTCTGAGGGCAGCAGGCGGACCAGGTCATCGTGGAGGTCGCCCATAAAGCAGGGCAGGAAACCGATGCCGGCCCCGGCGCGGGTTGCCTCCACGTGGACAAAGACATTGGTGGAGGTGAGGCCGTCGCGCATCCCCGGGACCAGGCGGCGGGGCGCGTCGAGGTCATCCACCTGCAACATGGAATCAACGAAGTAGACCAACGGGTGTTCGTTGAGTTCGGCCACGGTGGCGGGCGTGCCGTGCTCCTCCAGGTAGGCGCGCGAGGCATACATGCCCAGCATGTAGTCACCCAGCCGCACTGCCTCGGCCCGGTGCACCTGCGGTTCGCCCACCACCACTTCGATGTCCAGTCCGGAGCGCTGCTGCAGCGCCCGGCGGGTCATGGTCACCACCTCAACGCACAGCCCCGGATGATCCCGGCGCAGCCGGGCGACGGCCGGCGCGGCGATATAGGCGCTGAAGCCATCCGTCGCCGTCATACGGACGACGCCGGTAATCGGGTCGGGTGCCTTCCCGGCTGCTCCCAGCGTGCCCACCACCGCTTCCACCTGTTCGGCGACCTGCACGGCCCGGGCTCCGAGGTCAGTCAGTTCCCACCCTCCGGTGGCACGCGCCAGGACCCGGCCGCCGAGCGCCTTCTCAAGGGCTGCTATCCGCCGCGAGACGGTGGTGTGGTTGAGCCCCAAGGCCTGGGCCGCCGTCGTGTACTTTGCGGAGCGGGACACCGCAAGCAGTACCAGCAAGTCATCGGGGTTGGCTTTCATATCTGCAATTCTGCATGCACTTGGTGCTTGATTAGTCATTGAAGGTGCATGTCTGTGCAGTAATACTCAGTGGGAAACACCCGAGGGGATTGCTATGGAAAACACTTTGAATGGCCGCAAGGCATTGGTCACCGGCGGTGCAAGCGGCATCGGCGCCGCCTGCGTCCGGGAACTGGCCGCCCGTGGAGCGAAAGTGGTGGTTGCCGACGTCGACGCCGCCGGCGCTGCCGAGCTTGCCGATGAGGTGGGCGGCACCTCCTGGGCTGTTGACCTGCTGGACGTGGACTCGCTCGCCACCCTGAGCCTGGATTGCGACGTCCTGGTGAACAACGCCGGGATCCAGCGCATCAGTCCTATTGAGGAATTCGATCCGGTGGAGTTCCGCCGGATCATCGCCCTGATGCTGGAGGCGCCGTTCCTGCTGATCCGGGCTGCCCTGCCGCACATGTACACCAGCGGGTTCGGCCGGATCATCAACCTGTCCTCCGTGCACGGCATCCGGGCCTCGCCGTTCAAGAGTGCCTACGTTTCGGCAAAGCACGGTTTGGAAGGGCTCAGCAAGGTCACAGCGCTCGAAGGCGGGGACCACGGGGTGACCTCCAACTGCATCAACCCGGGGTATGTGCGGACGCCCCTGGTGGAGAAGCAGCTCGCGGACCAGGCTCTGGTGCACGGCATCCCCGAGTCGGAGGTACTGGCCAAGGTCATGCTCACAGAGTCGGCCATCAAGCGCCTGGTGGAGCCTGAGGAAGTTGCTTCCCTGGTCGCATGGCTGGCTTCGGACCGCGCCGGCATGGTGACCGGAGCCAGCTACACCATGGACGGCGGCTGGTCTGCGCGGTAGTGCCGCCCGTGGAGGCACGGAGTTTTTGTCCAGGTATGCAGGGCTGGAGGCCGCTGAAGCCTGCAGATCTGGACAAAAACTCAATCCAGCCTTTTGAGGTGCCGGTGGTCGTAGAAGAAGACGCCCTCGGCGGTGTCCACCCCCGCGGACAAGCCCTGCAGGAACACCACCACTCCCTCGCGGCGGCCCTTGAAGGGATCGTCTGCCACTACTGCGTCACCGATCCTGTAAGGGGACCGTGGGGCGAAGGGCTTCACGACGCGGCTCCACGTTTGCGCCGCGACGGAGGCCAAGGTTACAGGCTGTCCCATGCTGGACAGGTCCTGGACAAGAGGTTTGACCATGCGTACCAACTCCTTGCGGGCGGCAAGCCGCCCACTGGCAGTGCAGGCAAACCGGAACGCTCCCAGCGGAGGACGGCCCTCCCATTCCGGCTGGCACCTTACGCCAAAGCTATGCGCTATTCACACCAGTCACACCAGTAACATGTACTCGCTTTTTGAAGGGGCCAATACTCGCTCCGGTTGATTACTTGAGGAGTGCCCGGGAAGCCCTTCGGGTTGCTCCTATTTTTCTCAAGGCTGCCCTTTGATGATGTCGTCAGCGTTCTCGAAGGCCCACGCCACCAACGGAACGAGCAGCGCGCTCAGCTCATAACCGCGCCCGGTCAGGCTGTAGTCCACCCGTGGCGGAATGACGGGCTGGGCCGTCCGCGTGACGAGGCCATCACGCTCCAGGGTCTTGAGGGTTTGGGCCAGCATTTTCTCGCTGACGCCCTCTGCCCGCCGCCGCAAGTCGCTCCAGCGCTGCTCGCCCTCGGAAAGCGCCAGCAGGATCAGTACACCCCACTTGCTGGTGATGTGGTCCAGGACGGTGCGGCTGGGGCAGCCGGCCGGGAAAACGCCGTCGGCAAGGGCGGCCGGAAGGGGTGCTGCCTGGCCGGTAAACCCCTCGGCACTAACTTTCATGTAAGTACCTTACCTAAAAGTGCGTACTCTCTTTCGGGAAGTAATCGCGGAAGGGCGTGGTTGTGTACCCTGACAGACCCCGAATGGAAGGAAAATCATGACCATCGTTATCACCGGAGCAACCGGACAGCTGGGCCGCCACGTCGTCGAGGCCCTGCTGGAGCGGAACGTTCCCGCCGGGGAGATCGTGGCCGCGGGCCGTTCCGTCGAAAAGATCGCAGACCTCGCCGGGCGTGGTGTCCAGGTCAGGAGAATGGACTACGCCGACGCAGCCTCCGTAGCGGAGGCCTTGAAGGGCGCCCGCAAGGTGCTCCTTATCTCGGGCAGCGAGGTGGGCCAGCGGGTGGAGCAGCACCGGACCGTCATCGAGGCGGCGAAGGCTGAGGGTATTGAACTGGTGGCGTACACCAGCATCGCGAATGCGGACACCACCGGAATGAAGCTGGCAGCCGAGCACCAGGCAACGGAGGTCATCCTGCAGGAATCCGGCGTTCCGTTCGTGCTGCTGCGCAATGGCTGGTACCTCGAGAACTACACCGACCAGCTGCCCGGCACGCTCGCGCAGGGCGCCATCGCAGGCAGCGCTGGGGAGGGGCGTGTCAGCGCAGCTTCCAGGGCAGACTACGCAAATGCAGCTGCTGCAGTGCTGGTTGCCACCGACCAGGCCGGCAGGATCTATGAGCTGGGCGGCGATGAACCGTTCACCATGGCTGAGCTTGCGGCCGAGATCAGCGCCGCGGCCGGCACCCACGTTTCCTACCAGGACCTTCCGCCGCAGGAGTACGCCGGGATGTTGACCGGCTTCGGAGTGCCGGAGGCGTTCGCGGAGATCCTGGCCGACTCGGACCTGGGGATAGCCCGCGGTGACCTTCTGGTGAGCTCTGGCGACTTGCGCAAACTGATCGGACGCCCGGCCACTTCGTTGGCAGACGCGGTTCGTTTAGCCGCTCCCAGTGCCACTGCCTAGCATCTAGGACTTGGTGCCTGTGAGCGCCAGGGTCCCGCCCAGACCGATCATGATCGCCCCGCCGGTTGCCTCCATAGCTGAGACCCGGCGGGGCGACCGGGCAAACCATTGGCGGGCGGAACCTGCTGCTATTGCCCATAGGCTGTCCGAGACCAGTGCGATGACCAGGAACACCACCCCCAGCAGCGCCAACTGGAACGCGATGGCGCCTGACGGGTAGTGGACAAACTGCGGCAGCACGGCCATGAAGAACACCACTGACTTGGGGTTGGTGACGCCTACCACCAAGCCCTCAGCAACAAGGCGCAACGGGCGTGCGTCTACTGGCCGGGCGTCGAGGGAGTGGTGGCTCCGCCGGTGCCGGATGGCTTTGATGCCAAGGTAGATCAGGTAGGCGGCGCCCGCCAGCTTGACCGCACTGAAGAGGACCACGGACTGGGCAACAACAATGCCCACCCCCAACGCCACGGCCGCCACTTGCAGCAACTGCCCGGCGGCGTTGCCAAGGACGGTGAGGACGCCGCCCTTCCACCCGAGTGCCAGCGACCGGCCAATCACGAACAAAACGCTCGGGCCCGGCACGGCGATGAGGATCACGGCTGCAAGCGCAAAGGCCAGCAGGTTGGAGAGTGGAACCATGCCTGATCTTAGCTCCGGCAGTCACTGGTTTAGCCTCCCGAAGTCCTGATACTTACTTGCTGCCGGGGGCTGCGGTGACCACCGGCAGGGGCGAGGTCTCGTCCACGAGGTCAGCACGTCGTCGTCCGTCACCCTTGACCCACAGGCGGTAGGCAAGGACCAGAAGCGCCAGCCAGGCCCCGCCAACGTAGAGCGCGATCCTGGTGTCCTCGAATGCGCCCAGCACGGCGATCACCAGCGCCATGAAGGCAATGGTGAGTAGGGATGCCGCGGGCCACAAGGGCGACGGGAATTCCGACGCCGGCAGGCCGGTACGCGCGATTTCCCGCTTCATGGCCACATGGGAGGCCAGGATCATGACCCATACCCAGACAGTGGCAAACGTGGCGATCGAGGCGATGAGGATGAAGACGTTCTCGGGAATTACGGCGTTCAGGATGACTCCTACAAGGAGGATCCCGGCCATCATCACTACTGTCATCCACGGCACGCCGTGTCGCGATACCTTGCCGAAGGCAGCGGGAGCGTGGCCTTGCCGGGAGAGCCCGAAGAGGATGCGGCCGGCGCCGAAGATGTCGCTGTTGATGGCGGAGAGGGCCGCCGTGATCACCACGGCGTTCAGGATGTGGGGGGCTGCGGGGATGCCAAGCCCGCTGAAGATCTGCACGAAGGGGCTGCCGTTGCTGCCGATTTCAATCCACGGGAAGAGGCTCATGAGCACTCCCAGCGTCAAAACGTAGAACAGCAGGACGCGCACCGGGACGGTATTGACTGCCTTGGGGATGACTTTCTTCGGGTTCGCGGCCTCGCCGGCCGTGATGCCAAGCGTCTCGATACCGCCAAAGGCGAACATCACCACCGCGAAGGATGCCAGCAGGCCTTCGAAGCCGAACGGGAAGAAGCCGCCATGGTCCACAAGGTTTCCAAGGCCAGGCGCAACTGTTGAGCCGCCGGCCTGGAAGCCGAACGCGATAATGGCTGCGCCGCCGGCAATCATGGCAATGATGGCCACCACCTTGATCAGCGAGAACCAGAACTCCAGCTCGCCGAAGACTCTGACGCTGAGGAGGTTCAACGCGGCGAGGAAGAAGATGATGGCCAGGATCCAGACCCAGCGCTCCACCTGGGGGAACCAGAAGCCCATGTAGATACTGAAGGCTGTAACGTCCGCGATGGCGACGATGGCCATTTCGAAGACATAGGTCCAGCCTGTGACGAAGCCTGCCAGGGGACCAAGGTAGCGGCTCGCATACTGGCCGAAGGAGCCGGAGACCGGATGCCGCACCGCCATTTCGCCTAGGGCCCGCATCACCATAAACACTGCCGCGCCGCCAATGATGTAGGCCAGCAGGACCGCTGGTCCGGCTTTCTGGATAGCTGAGGCGGAACCATAGAAGAGGCCTGTGCCGATCGCGGAGCCCAGGGCCATGAACCGGATGTGCCGCACGTTCAGTCCGCGGTTGAGTACGCTTCCGACGGCGGCTGCGGGCGCCTGTTTTCCGGCCGGACTTTTGGTCCGGGCAGGGCTGGGTGCTGGTTGCATACAAATACCTTCTCGTCTTTGGGAGGGGAGCCGCTAACCAGCAGACCACTTTCGGAAGCGGCGTGATGAGTCTCACGGGGCGTTGGTGTCTTTGATTTCAGACGACGTGCTGTTTCAGCCTTCCGCTACGGCGGGGTACAACCCTTGACTCGATGGGTGGGTTCTCCTTAGTTTGAGGGGCCCGCTGTTGAACCCGGCGAATGACGCCGGACGGGAACTGCTTGAGGACGGGTTCAAGCACCCGCAGCCTGAAGGAGATTGACCATGAGAGCTATCGTGCAGGATGTTTATGGATCGCCCGACGTACTCGAGCTGCGGGATATCGCTGCGCCGGTGCCCCGCGAGGGCGAGGTACTGATCCGCGTGAGGGCGGCAGGCG
Source organism: Arthrobacter sp. Hb9-2 (assembly GCF_059091165.1). Classification (NCBI taxonomy): domain Bacteria; kingdom Bacillati; phylum Actinomycetota; class Actinomycetes; order Micrococcales; family Micrococcaceae; genus Arthrobacter; species Arthrobacter sp. Hb9-2. The sequence goes on from NZ_JBNHGJ010000010.1 coordinate 11,702, forward strand.
TTGAGCAGGGTGTGTGGCACCTGATGACCGGGTTGCCGTATCTGGTCCGGCTCTTCGGTTACGGCTTGAGGAGGCCCAAGGTTCCCGTGCGGGGCCGGGAGGTAGCGGGCGTTGTGGAGGCCGCGGGTGCAGGAGTAACCCGCTTCTCTGCCGGTGACGAGGTCTACGGAACCTGCGACGGATCCTTCGCAGAGTACGTTCGCGCGAAGGAGGACAAGGTGGCCCGGAAGCCGGCGAACCTCTCGTTTGAGGAAGCGGCTGCGGCACCCATCTCCGCTGTCACCGCCCTGCAAGCTGTTCGGGACGCGGGCGAGGTCACCGTTGGCCAGAAGGTGCTCATCATCGGAGCCGGCGGGGGAGTTGGCTCCTTTGCGGTTCAAGTGGCCAAGGCTTTTGGAGCAGAAGTCACGGGAGTGTGCAGTACCGGCAAGGTGGAGCTGGTCCGGTCCCTTGGCGCGGATGCGGTCATCGATTACACCAAGTCCGATATTGCCGGGTCCGGGGTCCTGTACGACGTCATCCTGGACACGGCCGGCAACCGGCCGCTGTCCGTCCTGCGCCGGGTGCTCGGGCCGCGGGGAACGCTGGTCATCATCGGCGGTGAAGGAGGTGGCAAGCTGACCGGCGGCTTTGAACGGTCCCTTGGCGCACCGTTTGCTTCAATGTTCTCGGGGCAGAAGTTCAAGGGGCTTGTTGCGAAGGAAACGTCCCTGGATCTCGAGGCCCTCACATCGCTGATCGAGGCCGGCAGCGTGAAGCCGGCAGTCGACAAGGTCTTCCCACTGACTGAGGCACCGGCGGCCATCAGGTACCTGCACGAGGGGCGCAGCCGCGGCAAGGTTGTCGTCACGATCTGAATCGACGGCAGGCTTGTGCATGCTCACGCCTGACTTGCCGCAGGCCTTGCCGTCTGAGAATGTCGTACCCCCTCGCCATGATGGAGGTATGGATACGAACCCGGCAGTGGTGCAGGCGGAGGAAGCTGTTGTGGCTGCTGTCGCTGCGTTTGCTGCGGTGCTCGCTGGCGGCGATGTTGCTGTTTCCGGTGGTGCTGGTCCTGGGGCCGCGGTTGAGTCTGATGATCCGTTGCAGCGGGTTGCTGATGGGGCTTTGGATGTTCTTGCCGGGGTGGCCCGGTCGGAAGCGAAGCTGGCGGCGGTGAAGGCGCAGGCGGTGGCGGTGTTCGCTGTGGCCACGAAAGCGTTGAATGCTCCGGTTTCGTCGCCGTATGAGGTGGCGGCGCAGGAGCGGAGCCTGGTCGCGGAGGTGGGGTGTGTGCTGGTGATCGGTGACCGGGCCGCCGGTGCCTTGCTCGCCGATTCCCATGCCCTGACCAGCTCCTTGCCCCGCACCCTGGCTGCTTTGCAGGCCGGGACGATTTCCTGGGCGCACGCCCGGACCATGGTCGACCAGACCGCAAGCCTAGACCGTAAAGGCGCGGCTGCCTTGGAGGCGCACTTCCTGGACCCGGACACGCCGAAACCGGCGGCAGCCGCCACGGTCGGGGAGATGCCGGCGTACCGGTTCAAAGCCAAGGCCAGGGCCTGGCGGGAACGCCACCACCCTGAAAGCCTGGAGAAGCGGCACGCCAAGAGTGTGGCGGACCGACGGGTCGAGTACTGGCTTGATGGTGACGGGATGGGTTGGGTCGCCGCGTGTCTGCCCGCGGACCAGGCGTCCGCCATTTGGGACCGGCTCACCACCGTCTCCCGGGGGATGCAGGGACCGGACGAAACCCGCACCCTGACCCAGCTCCGGGCGGATGTGGCTGCGGGCTGGCTTCTGGGCGGCACCACCACTCAGGTCCCCGCACCCCGGGCACAGGTCCTGGTCACCGTGCCCGTGTTCTCCCTGCTGGGCCTGACTGACGAGCCGGCGATGCTCGACGGGCACGGCCCGATCCCCGCCTCGATGGCACGGAACCTCGTCGGTAACGGGGCGGACTCGTTCTACCGGGTACTGGTGGATCCGCGGGACGGGGCTCCGTTGGATATCGGTCGGACCAGCTACCGGCTGACCAAAGCCATGCGGAACTGGCTGCGGCTGCGGGACGGCAAATGCCCGTTTCCCGGCTGCAGCAACAACTCTTTGGACAACGAAGCCGACCACCTCCTCGCCTGGCACCAAGGCGGCACCACCGGAATATCCAACCTGGGCCAGCCCTGCCCAAAGCACCACAAGCTCCGCCACACCAGCGGCTGGAAACCCGCCCCCGCCACCACAACCGAACCACCCGGCTGGACCTCACCCACCGGCCGCCACTACAAAAGCGAACACCAGGACTGGGAACCACCTCACTGGCCCACTGAGGTGGGAGTATCGCTGCCACGGGCAGTTGCCGCCGCGGACGTTCATTATGCGGGACTGCAGGCTGCGGACGTTCCGAGTGCGGGATTTCAGGCTGCGGACGTTCTGAGTGCGGGATTTCAGGCAGCGGAACTCCGAGCAGAGGATTCGGCGCTTACATATGATCCCTGGGTCGATATAGCACCGGAAGACTTCATAACTTCCGACGACCTTTCACCTGAAGAACCCCGCTGGGAGGACGTCCATGACGTGCCCGAGGTACTGCCGCACGATCCGTTCCCGGGCTGGGAGCTGTTCCTGACGTCGAAACCTGTCCTACACGTTTGAAGCCACGCGTGTACTCCAGCGTGCGTGTTCTGATCCAAGGGAAGCTATGCAGTGCTGGACGCAGCTCGGGCTGCAGCCTCGATCGAGGCGCGGTGTGCCGCCCATTCTTCCGCGCTGCGAACGGTCAGGTTGGGATCTCCGGGCCGCTGGCCGGCGCTCCCGTCGATGAGTTCGCGCAGGATGTCGGCGTGGCCCAGGTGTTGCGCCCGCTCTGCAACCATATGGACCAAAATCTGGTGCAGGGTGACGTGGCGCCGCTCTGCCGGCCACCACGGCACTACACCTGGAGCATCCAACGGAAGTGCCTCGATGGTTGCATGGCTGTGGGCAGCGGCAAACAGGTGCAGTTCCACGATGAAGTCCATGGATTCATCGGCCAACGCCCACATGTCGGCGTCGGGGCTTGCATCCTCATCCAACCAGGGGAGGTGGCGTCCGCTGGGCCGGCCAAAAACCTCGCCGAAGTAACCGAGCTCCACGCTCGCCACATGCTTCACCAAGCCCAGCAGATTGGTGCCGGTAGGCGTCAGCGGGCGGCGGATGTCGTAATCGCTCAGGCCATCCAGCTTGCCCAGGAGATTGTCCCGCCTGACGCGCAGATAGTGAAGCAGTGTCTCTTTCTCATCCATAGCGGGAGCATACCCAACGCAAGTTTTGCCATCGGCCGGGCACCAGGAGCAGCCCCTTACGTGGTCGACGCACCATCACGCCCGCCCAGCTCGTCGTTTCCTCCTCCTGTCTGATACTCCAGACACGAGGGGTGCGCTGAACGACATTGGAGAACCAGTGGGGGTGCATGCTTAAGTACGGGATCCCGGATAACAGTGGGAGATCCCGCGAGGAACAAGGAGAGTCCGGTGTTGGCTACAGAAGCGAGGCCGCAGGCGGTCAAGGAACCGACGGCGGCATCTAAGGTGGCGTCGAAGGTTCCGGCTGCCGAGAACACGCTGCGTATCCTGAAACTGCTGGCCTCCCGGCGTGGGCCGATGGCGGCGTCGCAAATCGCGTCTTCCCTCGGCCTGCCCCGCTCAAGTGTTTACCACCTGCTGGGCGTCATGGAGGCAAATGGTTTTGTGCTCCATCTCCATGAGGAGCAACGGTACGGGCTCGGCATCAGCGCCTTCGAGCTCAGTTCCGCGTACTCCCGGCAGGAGCCACTGTCCCGGCTCGGCCGGCCACTGCTGGCTTCCCTCGTGGATGCCCTTGGAGAAAGTGCACACTTGGCGGTGCTGCACGGCCGGGATGTGCTCTACATCGTGGAGGAGCGGGCCAAAAACCGCCCGTCCCTGGTGACCGACGTCGGCGTCCGGCTCCCCAGCCACCTCACCGCCAGCGGGCGGGCCATCCTCGCGGCTCTGCCGAAGTCCCAAGTGAGGGCGCTTTACCCGAACGCCGCAGCCTTCACCGCCCGGCACGAGGTGGAGGGCGCCATCATGAAGTACTCGGCTTTGTCCTCGCACCTGGACCAGGTGAGGCAGCGCGGCTACGCCACCGAACACGGCGAGGTCACACCAGGCTTCGGCTCCATCGCCGCCGCCGTCACCGACCATCTGGGATGGCCGACGGCGGCAGTCGCCGTGACGTTCCTCGAGGACAAATTGCCCCCGCAGGAATGGCCGGTGCTGGCTGGCCGGGTCCAAAAGGTAGCCGACGAACTGTCCGTCCGGCTTCACGGCCGCCCCGTCAAGTAGCCGCCCCCGCTCCCCATTTTTGCCCTATCACCTACGGTCCCCAACCGGGGCTTTCGGCAACCAAAACTGCTGGCGTAACGGGAGCGGTGGGTACGTCTGGAATACCGGACACCACCCCCTTGAAACCCCTGTAAAGCCCGACCGCCAAGGGCTTTAGTTGATACAGAACCTCTTTCACACCACAGACATCAGACGAAAAGGAGCCACCATGGCACCCGCCGATTTCACCACCGGTGCCCGCCCGGTCAAAGCAGCCCGCGGCACCGAGCTCACCGCCAAGTCCTGGCAGACGGAAGCGCCGCTGCGCATGCTCATGAACAACCTGGACCCCGAGGTGGCCGAGCGCCCGGAGGACCTGGTGGTCTACGGCGGCACCGGCCGCGCCGTCCGGTCCTGGGCAGCGTTTGACGCCATCACCCGCACCCTGGAGACCATGGAAAAGGACGAGACCCTGCTGGTCCAGTCCGGCAAGCCGGTGGGCGTGTTCCGCACCAATGAGTGGGCGCCCCGGGTCCTGCTGGCGAACTCCAACCTGGTGGGCGACTGGGCCACCTGGCCCGAATTCCGCCGGCTCGAGGCCGAGGGCCTGATGATGTACGGCCAGATGACCGCAGGTTCCTGGATCTACATTGGCACCCAGGGGATCCTGCAGGGCACTTTCGAGACATTCGCTGCCATCGCCCGCAAACTGACCGGCGACGAAAACGGTACCTTGGCCGGCACCCTCACCCTCACCGGTGGCTGCGGCGGCATGGGCGGCGCCCAGCCGCTGGCCGTTACCCTGAACGACGGCGCCTGCCTGATTGTCGACGTCGACGAAACCCGCCTGCGCCGCCGCGCCGGCAAGCGCTACCTCGACGAAGTGGAAACAGACCTCGACGCCGCCATCGCCAAGGTGCTCAAGGCCAAGGAAGAGCGCCGCGGCTGGTCCGTGGGCTACGTGGGCAACGCCGCCGAGGTCTTCCCCGAAGTCCTGCGCCGCCACAAAGCCGGGGAGCTTACGGTGGACATCGTCACCGACCAGACCTCCGCGCACGATCCGCTGTCCTACCTGCCCGAGGGCGTCTCGGTGGAGGAGTGGCACCGCGAAGCCGAAGCAGATCCGGAAGGCTTCACCAAAAAGGCCCAGGCATCGATGGCACGCCACGTCCAGGCGATGGTCGAATTCCAGGACGCAGGCGCCGAGGTCTTCGACTATGGCAACTCCATCCGCGACGAAGCCCGCAAGGGAGGCTACACCCGGGCGTTCGAGTTCCCCGGCTTCGTTCCCGCCTATATCCGGCCACTGTTCTGCGAGGGTCTCGGCCCCTTCCGCTGGGTCGCGCTGTCTGGAGACCCCGAGGACATCCGGGTCACCGATGAGGCCATCAAGGAACTTTTCCCGGAGAACAAGCACCTGCACCGCTGGATCGACGCCGCCCAGGAACGGGTGGAGTTCGAGGGCCTGCCCGCCCGCATCTGCTGGCTCGGTTACGGCGAACGCCACAAGGCAGGGCTCCTGTTCAACCAGCTCGTGAAGGAAGGAAAGGTGAAGGCCCCCATCGTGATCGGCCGCGACCACCTGGACTCCGGCTCCGTCGCCTCCCCGTACCGCGAAACCGAGGCCATGGCCGACGGTTCGGACGCCATCGCCGACTGGCCCCTGCTGAACGCCCTGCTGAACACCGCCTCGGGCGCCACCTGGGTATCCCTCCATCACGGTGGCGGCGTGGGCATCGGCCGGTCCCTCCACGCCGGCCAGGTCTCCGTCGCCGACGGCACCGACCTCGCTACCCAGAAACTTGAGCGCCTCCTCACCAATGACCCCGGCATGGGCGTCATCCGCCACGCCGACGCCGGTTATGACCGCGCCCTCGACGTCGCCAAGGAACGCGGCGTCCGCATCCCCATGAAGGAATCGGCAGATTCCGCAGAGACAAAGAAGTAGGAACCACAAGTGACTGCAATTACCCACGAACCGCTGACCGTCACCCTCGGGTCCAGCGGGGTTACGCCCGAGGACGTCGTCGCCGTCGCGCGCCACAACGCCAAGGTCTCCATCTCCCCGGAAGCACTGGAAACCGTTGCCAAGGTCCGGGCACACATCGATGACCTGGCTGCGAGCGACGTCCCGGCATACGGAATCTCCACCGGCTTCGGCGCCCTGGCCAACCGCCACATCCTCAATGAACTGCGCACGCAGTTGCAGAAGAGCCTGATCCGCAGCCACGCCGCCGGCATGGGTCCGGCCGTGGAACGTGAAGTGGTGCGCGGCATCATGTTCCTGCGCGCCAAGACCCTCGCCTCCGGCCGTACGGGTGTCCGCCCCGTGGTCCTGCAGACCATGGTGGACGTGCTCAACGCCGGCATCACCCCACTGGTCCGCGAATTCGGTTCCCTTGGCTGCTCCGGCGACCTCGCCCCGCTGTCCCACTGCGCCCTGGTCCTGATGGGGGAGGGGGAAGCAGCCGGGCCCGACGGCGAGCTCTACGGCATTGCCGGCCGCCCCGCCGTCGCCGAACTTCTCGCCGAGCATGGCATCGAGCCCGTCACCCTCGCCGAAAAGGAAGGACTGGCACTGGTCAACGGCACGGAAGGCATGCTGGGCATGCTCCTTATGGCCATCGCGGACCTTCGCCAGCTCCTGACGACGGCGGACATCACCGCCGCGCTGAGCGTCGAGGCATTGCTGGGCACCGACCAGGTGTTCTTGCCGGAACTTCACGCTGCGCTGCGCCCGCACCCCGGCCAGGCGGCAAGTGCCAACAACATGCTGCGCGTGCTGTCCGATTCTCCGATCGTGGCCTCCCACCGGGTGGGGGACTCGCGGGTACAGGACGCCTACTCGCTCCGCTGCGCCCCGCAGGTTGCCGGTGCCGTCCGGGACACGCTGGACCATGCAGCCCTCGTCGCTTCGCGTGAGCTGGACGCCGCCATCGACAACCCGGTGGTTCTACCCGACGGACGGGTCAGCTCCAACGGCAACTTCCACGGCGCCCCGGTGGCCTACGTCCTGGACTTCCTCGCGATCGCCGTCGCCGACCTGAGCTCCATTGCCGAGCGGCGCACGGACAGGATGCTGGATCCGGCCCGTTCCCACGGCCTCCCCGCCTTCCTCGCAGCTGATCCCGGCGTCGATTCCGGGCTCATGATTGCCCAGTACACCCAGGCAGGCCTGGTATCGGACAACAAGCGGCTCGCTGTTCCAGCATCAGTGGACTCCATCCCGAGTTCCGCTATGCAGGAGGACCACGTGTCCATGGGCTGGCACGCCGCGCGCAAGCTGCGGAAGGCAGTGGAGAACCTGCGGAGGGTGCTGGCCATCGAACTGGTGACCTCGGCCCGTGCCTTGGACATCCGCACCCAGCTCTCCGGTGGAGTGCTGACGCCGGGGCCGGCAGGCGCCGCCGTCGTCGCTGCCCTTCGCGCTGTGGTGGACGGGCCGGGAACGGACCGCTTCCTCTCGCCGGAGCTGGAGGTGGCAGACAGCCTGGTCGCAGCCGGGGAAGTGCGCCGGGCAGCCGAATCCGCAGTCGGTGCCCTCGCCTGAGTACGAAGAATCTTCAGCTGAACCGCACAAAACGTCCGCCTGGTGAAATTTCGGGTGACACTGTCATCAGGCGGACGGCGAGTGTAGTAGAACTGAAGGTGTAGTGAAAGTCACATCAAAGAGGCTGTGGCGCGGAACATATACAAAGGGGTAGAAGTTCAAATGAAAGCACGTGGGGCAGTCCTGTCGAGGCGCAATGCCCATTCCGCCGCGGTTACCGACTGGAGGACTCTTCAGGCCGGGGAACGCGTCGAGATCATCAAACAGGCGCATGTGGTGGCCACTGGCGAGGTGGAAGAAGTGTCCCAGAGCGGAAACGTGCTGTGGCTTGTGCCGGCTGGTCCGACTGAGAAGCAGCTCTTTTTGAAGTCCGACGGCGTGCAGGTACGCCGCGGCTGACAGCCTTCGCAATTCCAAAACAAAAGTCCCCGCCGCTGCTTGACGCAGGGCGGGGACTTTTGCTTGATACCCCGACGGGCGGGGCTGATATGTGAGATGACTGCCCTCTGGAGGGCATGAGGGGCGGGCCCGGGAGGGCCCGAAGAGCCGCGGAACTGCGGTCACAAACGGTGCGGTGGCGGAAGCCAACCCGCCTCGGCCACCATGGTGGTAGTCCACCTACGATCCGGCTCCAGAAAGAAGGAATTCCTGTATGAAGATCATGCGCCTGGGAGAAAGCGGCACTGAACAGCCGGCCGTCCTGATGTCATCGGAAGACGGATCCGAACGGTACTTCAGCCTCCTGCCCCTCACCCGCGATGTGGACGGCGACTTCCTGGCAGCGGGAGGGCTGGGCAAGATCCGGGAAGCACTGGATGCAGGTACCCTGCCGGTCCTGGCAGAAGCAGCCGCCCTTCGCGTCGGGGCACCGCTGGCACGCCCGGGAGCAGTGGTGGGCATTGGCATGAACTACGCCGCCCATGCGGCTGAGTCCGGCTCGGCACCACCGGAGATTCCCGTGGTGTTCCTCAAGCCTACTAACACCGTAACGGGGCCCTACGACCCCGCCCCCGTGCCCCTGCACTCCAATAAATACGACTGGGAGGTGGAACTCGGCATCGTGATCGGCAGGGAAGCCAGCTACCTCGGGTCCGTGGCCGAGGCAAAGAAGTGCATCGCCGGCTACGTCACGGCCAACGACTTCTCGGAGCGTGAGTACCAGCTTCCCGGGGCTGCCGGGCAATGGACCAAGGGCAAAACGCTGCCGGGTTCAACGCCGCTGGGCCCATGGCTTGTTGCGGCAGACGACATCGACGGCGGCAAGCTTCGGCTGCGCAGCTGGGTCAACGGGGAAGGGCGGCAGGACTCCAGCACATCGGAACTCATTTTTGACCCGCCTACCCTGGTCCACCACTGCAGCCAGTACATGCGGCTGGAGCCCGGCGATGTGATTCTCACCGGGACTCCGGAGGGGGTGGCGCTGAGCGGCCGCTTCCCCTACCTCCAGCCCGGCGACGTCGTCGAGGTGGAGGTAGAGGGGTTGGGGCGCCAGCGCCAGGAACTGTACCGTGCAGGGCAGCCCCGGACCGGGCAGCCTGCGGCGCAGGAACAGGAACAGGAACAGCCGCAGGGGCAGCTCCAGTCCCGCTAGCCGGCCTTTACCGCCAGGACCGGGCAGTCCGCCTCCAACAGGATCCGCTGCGACACGCTGCCCATGATGAGCTTGCCCACCGGCGTACGCCGGCGCAGCCCGATCACGATCAGCTCGGCATTGTTTTCCTCAGCGGCATCCAAAACCTCTGCGGCGGCATCATGGCCACGGACCGGCTGCTTGATCACGTGGTCGATGCCCTGGGTGGCCAGCCGGTCCTCGATGCTCTGGATCTCCGGCTCCTGGGCGTAGCGGTTGTCCACCAAGGCGTCGCCCTTTGACGAGTTGATAACCAGCAGCGTGGTGTTGCTCTTCCGGGCTTCGTGGATGGCTTGGGTCAGGGCTGCTTCGCCCTCGGGGGTCGGGACGTATCCCACCACGATGGTCATGGTGTCTCCTTTGTTTTTCTGGGGCCACATGGACAGGGTTCCCTGGCCGAGCTTGCGAGCTCAGGGGGTCCGTGGGGAGGGTAGTTGATGCCGGCAGGAATTGCGGGACGGCTTCTCAGCCGTCGCCGCCATCGGCCGGACCGTCGGCGCGGTGGCTGCCGTGGCTCACGCTGCCGCCGACCTCCCTGGGGACGGTTGCGCCGGAGTTGGCGGGGATCGCGGTCTTCGACGCCGGACGCGTCCGCCGGTACAGCTTGAAGAGCAGCGGCCACAGCAGGATGAGTCCCACGATGACGTAGATAACGACGGCGATCGGCTCGCTGAAGAGTCCGGCGGGGTCGCCGGCGCTGAGCTGGAGGGTCTTCCGGAGCTGGCCTTCGATGCGCGGGCCGAGGATCACGCCGAGGATGAGCGGCAGGACGGGCAGGCCGAACCGCCGCATCATGAAGCCGAGTGCGCCGAGGACCAGCAGGAGCACCAGGTCGAACGCCTGCAGGTTCACCGAATAGGCGCCCAGCGTGGCGAAGAAGAGGATGCCCGCGTACAGGTACGGCCGCGGCAGCTGCAGGAGCTTGGCCCACAGGGGAGCGAGCGGCAGGTTGATCAGCAGGAGCAGCAGGTTGCCGATGAAGAGGCTCGCGATCAGCGCCCACACCAGGGGGCCCTGGCTTGAGAACAGCTGGGGGCCGGGCTGTATGCCGTAGGACGTGAACGCGGCCAACATCACGGCCGCGGTGGCATTGGTGGGCAGGCCAAGGGCAAGCATGGGGGTAAGGGTGCCTGCGGCAGCTGCGTTGTTGGCAGCTTCCGGACCCGCCACACCTTCGATGGCGCCCTTGCCGAATTCCTCCGGGTGCTTGGTCAGGCGCTTCTCGGTGACGTAGGACAGGAACGTTGGAATCTCGGCCCCGCCGGCAGGAAGGGCGCCGAACGGGAAGCCGAAGGCGGTACCGCGCAGCCAGGGCTTCCAGGAGCGGCTCCAGTCCTTCTTGCCCATCCAGGGACGGCCAACCGGAATGACGTGCAGCGGGGTGCGGCGCAGGTGGGCCGCTACCCACAGAGCTTCACCCACGGCGAAGATGGCTACGGCCACAACCACGATGTCCAGGCCGTCCGCCAGCAGCGGCTGGCCGAAGGTCAGGCGGCGCTGGCCGGTAACGGAGTCGATTCCCACCAGGCCGATGGCCAGGCCGAGGGCCAGCGAGGCAAAGCCGCGCAGCCGGGACGACCCCAGGACCGCGGTGACGGCCAGCAGGGCCAGGACCATGATGGCGAAGTAGCTCGGGGCGCCCAGGCTGACGGCGAACTCGACAACAATGGGTGCGCAGACGGCAAGCAGCGCGGTGCCGATGGTGCCGGCAACGAACGAGCCTATGGCCGCCGTCGCAAGCGCCTGCGCTGCGCGGCCCGCCTTGGCCATCTTGTTGCCTTCGATCGCCGTCACCACCGACGACGATTCACCGGGTGTGTTCAGCAGGATGGAGGTGGTGGAGCCGCCGTACATGCCGCCGTAGTAGATGCCGGCGAACATAATGAAGGCGCTGGTGGGTTCCAGTGCGTAGGTGACCGGAAGCAACAGTGCCACGGTCATGGCGGGGCCCAGTCCCGGAAGGACGCCGACGGCGGTGCCCAGGAGTACGCCGATCACGGCGTATAGGAAGTTCATGGGGGTTAGGGCGGTGGCGAAACCGTCCATCAGTGAGGACCAGACGTCCATCAGAGGATTCCTTCCAGGAGTCCGGCGGGCAGTGCGATGCCGAGGCCGAGGTAGAAGCCGTAGAAGGTGAGCAGGGCCAGGGCGAGGGAAATGATCCCGTCACGGATGTAGTGACGGCTGCCCAGCGCCAGGACGCTGCCCCAAAAAAGGACAGTGCCGGAGATGACCCATCCGGCCCAGTCGATGAGCAGGATGTTCAGGATGAAGGCTCCCGCCAGGGGCAGGATGGTCTTCCAGTCTGCGGGGTGGGTGAGGTCGACGTCTTCGCCGCCTTCCGCCTCACCCTGGCCGCCGCGGATGACGTTAACTGCCAGCAGGACAGCGCAGGCCACCAGCAAACCGGCCACAATGTACGGAACGGTCTTGGGACCGACCGGATCGGATTGGGAGTACGGGGTTACCAGGCGATTGGCGTCCAGGAAGACCAGGACGCCGGCCGCGCCGAGCAGGAGTGCAACTCCCAGCTCGGCGCGGCCTTTCAGGCCTGAAATCAGGGAGCTCACGCCAACCCAAGCTTGGTGAGGACGTCCGCCACCCGCTTGTCCTGGTCGGTGAGGAAGGCTTCGAACTCGTCGCCGGTGATGAAGGCGTCGGACCAGCTGTGCGTCTTCAAAGCTTCCTTCCAGCCCTCGGTGGCGTGCATCTTCTCGAGGGCGGCGATCAGGGATGCCTTGTCCTCGTCGCTGATGCCCGGAGGGGCCACGATGCCGCGCCAGTTAGTGAACACCAGGTCGATGTTGGATTCCTTCAGCGTGGGGGCGTCCACACCCTCAAGCCGCTCTTCACCGCTGGTGGCCAGGACGCGCACTTCGCCGGACTGGATCTGCTGCAGGAACTCGCCCGCGCCGGAGGCCGCAAAGCCGAGCTTGTTGCCGAGGATCGCCGGCAGGAGGTCGCCACCGCCGTCGTAGGAAACAAAGTTGACCTTGGTCGCGTCGATGCCCACGGCACCTGCAAGCTGCATCGGCAGGAGGTGGTCCGGGCCGCCGGGGGAAGAGCCGCCGCCCACGGAGATGGAAGCGGGGTCGGCCTTCCAGGCCTTCACCAGGTCGTCGATGGTCTTGTAGGGGGAATCCTTGCTGACCATGATGGCGCCCGGTTCTTCGATGAGGCGAGCCAGCGGGGTGGTCTCGGTCAGCTTCGACTCGGATTTGTTGGTGTAGCTGGCGCCAACGACGCCCAGCCCCATGAGCATGGCGAGGTCGCCGTTGCCCTTTTCGTTGACCACGCGGGCCAGGCCCACGGTGCCGCCTGCACCGGCGAGGTTGAAAACTTCAGTGTTGGTGGAGATCTTCTCGTCGTCGAGGACCTTGGCAGCTGCGCGGGCGGTGGTGTCGTAACCACCGCCCGGGGTGTTGGGGACCATGATCTGCAGTCCGGTGATGGGCCCGGCAGCGGCCCCGGAGCTTTCCGAACCGGTGGAGCTCTTGCCGGTGGCACCGCAGCCGGTGGCCATCAGGGCGATGCCGGCGGCGACGGCGGCGACTCGCAATGCGCGGATCTGGCGCATGGTGTTCCTCTTCTCAGTGATGCATGCTCTACGGGGATGGCCAGCGAACCTGACCTTGTGCTTCGATGCTAGGTCCATCCGTGACGCCCATCACTCTTGTGTACGCAGAGAAAGTTAAGTTCATTGCGTTCACGTTTCCGGGGTCCCACATGGCCTCCGGCAGCAAGGCTCCGCGGCGTGCACGACGGCGGTCCCCGCTGGTTCGTGCATGCCCTGCGGTATAGTTCCGATACGCCGGGAGGGGACGGGCGGCGCGCCCCTGCGCACCAGCGTCCGCGGGCACTTCAACCACCACTAAAGGAATCCACGCAGTGACTCGACGAAGAGGAATGTCCCTCGCCGGGCAGTACCTTGTGCTGCAGTTGCTGATTGTCCTGGCGGTGCTGGTGGCAGTGGTGGCCATTTCCCTTGCCCAGTCTGCTGCCGCCTTCGAGCGCACTGAGGGCCGCAGGGCGCTGTCCGCAGCCGAAGCCCTGGGCAACAACCCTGCGGTACGTGCTCTGCTGCCCGACGCGCAACCGCGGGTGGGGGCCGCCCTGCCCGCAGTGGCTGAATCCGTCCGGACCGTCTCGGGGTCTTCGCACGTGGCGCTGGCAAGGCTGGACCAGACGGTAGTGGCTGCTTCCGATCCAAGCCTGCTGGGCAATCCGCTGGAACTTGGCCCTAGCAGGGTGATGGAAGGTCGAGCCTGGACGGGCGTGGTGGGTGGCAGCGGCGCCACCGTCCTGTCTGCCCATGTGCCGGTGCTCGACGACGCCGGAAAAATGATCGGTATCGCCTCCGTCAGCCGCAACTACCCCTCCACCCTTGAGCGGCTGGGCGACGCCGTTCCCAACCTCCTGACCTACCTCGGCGTCGCGAGCGTCCTGGGTGTGGCCGGATCCCTGCTTCTGGCCCGTCGCGTCAAACGGCAGACCCTGGGCATGGAGCCCAGCGAAATTACCGGACTCGTGGAAAACCGGGAGGCCATGGTGCATGGCCTGAAGGAAGGCGTGGTGGCGCTGGATCCCCATGAGCGCATCACGGTGGCCAATGACAGCGCACGGATACTGCTGGGGCTTCCGCAGGACTGCGTGGGCAAGAAGCTCGCCTCCCTGCCCGTGGACCCCGCGCTCAAGGTGGTCCTGACCCGCGAGCAGCAGGACCCGGACCAGCTGGTGCTGGTGGGGGAGCGCCTGGTGGTGGCGAACCGGGTCCCCATCCGATCCCGCGGCCGGGACATCGGTTCGGTCACCACCCTGCGGGACCGGACCGAGCTGTCCTCGCTGGAACGTGAGCTGGGGGCCACCCGCACCGCCACGGACACGCTGCGGGCCCAGGCCCATGAGTTCGCCAACCAGCTGCACGTCATCTCAGGCCTGATCCAGATTGGTGAATATGATTCCGTGGTGCAGTTCGTCAATGGGGCCACGGTGGACCGGACCAGGCTGAACGATGAAGTGACCAGCCGCATCCAGGACCCTGCGCTCGCCGCCCTGCTGATCGCCAAGTCCAGCCTGGCCACCGAACGCGGCGTGGCCCTTCAGCTCGATCCCGAGTCCGCCCTGCGCCAGGTCAGCGATGACCTCTCCCGGGACCTCACCACCGTGGTGGGGAACCTTGTGGATAACGCGTTCGACGCCGTTAGCGGACTTCCGGGCGCAAGTGTCCGCGTGCTCGTGGAGGACAGCGCGGACCACGTCACCGTCACCGTCCGCGACACTGGCCCGGGAGTCCCGGCCGAGGCTCTGGAGGAGATCTTCCGGCAGGGGTTCTCCACCAAGGAAACGGGACCGGCAGATGGCCGCGGTTTTGGGTTGGCCCTCTCACGGGTGGTCTGCCGGCGGTCCGGCGGCGACCTCACAGTGGCCAATGACAACGGGGCAGTCTTCACAGCACGATTCAAAAGAGGTACAACGCAGCCATGATCAAGGTGCTGATCGTCGATGACGACTTTATGGTGGCCAAGGTCCACGCCGGGTTCATCCAGCGGACACCCGGGTTCTCCGTAGTGGGGGTGGCCCATACGGGTGCCCAGGCCGTCCTTGAAACGGAACGGCTGCAGCCGGACCTGGTGCTGCTGGACATCCACCTCCCGGACATCAACGGACTGGACCTGATGCACCGGCTGCGGGACGTTGCCCCGGAGCTGGATGTACTGGTGATCAGCGCGGCCCGCGAGGTGGAAACGGTGCGCAAGGCCCTGCGCGGCGGGATTGTGCACTACCTGATCAAGCCGTTTTCGCAGTCCGACCTGCAGGAGCGCCTGGAGCATTACCGGAGCGCGTACCAGGGCCTGGATTCAGCCAAGGACGTGGCGGAGCAGTCGGACGTGAACCGGGTGTTCGGCCTGGACCGGACGGAGCGGCCGCTTCCCAAGGGTTGCAGCATCGAGACGCTCAAGCTCGTGGAAGCAACGCTCAAGGGGGCCGACGGCGATCTGTCCGCGGCCGAGGTGGCCGAACAGCTGGGAACATCCCGGGTCAGCGCCCGCCGGTACCTCGAATACCTGCATGATGAAGGAACCCTTGAGGTACGGCTCAAGTACGGGGTGGGGCGTCCGGAGCGGCGCTACGTCCTCAAAGGCCAGTAAGCGGCGGCCCTTAGTCCTGAAGGACCGCCGCATCACTCGCCGCCCGGTGTGGGGCCGGGGAGGAACTCGGAGGGCAGCTCGGCCACCGGGACGATCACCATGTCCTGCACTTTCCAGTCCATGGCCACGCAGGCATCGCGGGCTGCTTTGAGCTGCTCAAGGGAGGGCGCGGCCTTTCCGGCCGGGACCACGAAGGACTCCACGTGGAACACGTGTCCCTCGTCGCGGATCCGCGACTTGGCATCCTCTGTCCAGTCGAGGCTGCGGAGGTACTCATCCAGTTGCCGGCCAAGCGGGTGGGGCTTGCCGTCGTCGTACGTCATGGCGCGCTTGTCCATCAGGGCCGAAACGGCGGCGCGGGTGTTTTTGAAGCCGTCGCGCAGGATGCTGGCTGAGATGATGAGCGCGGCAGCGTAGTCGGCCCACCACAGTCCGATGCCGATTCCCGCCACCCCGGCAACCGCCGCTATTGCCGTCATCCAGTCGGCCTTGTTCATGTCCGCATCAGCGTAGAGCACTTTGTCGTGCAGTTTCTCGGCGAGTTTCATTTTGGCCCGGCCAAGGAAAACCGGCGGCGCTGAGGTGATGATCATGACGGCCATCATCAGCCAGCCAAGCCAGATGGTGTTGCCGAAGAGCTCGATGCCCCCGATGGTGGGATGTTCAGCCTTGAGCAGGCCAAGCCCGGACTCCACCAGGAGGTAACCGCCCATCACCGTGAGCGCGACGGCGGCCACCAGGTGCGCCACCCCGGTGGACCGGTGGTAGCCATAGGGGTGGTTTTCGGAGGGAGGTTTGCGGATGGCGTGGGCCGCCACCAGGAAGGAGATGGGCGGCAGGAAGGAAAGCAGGTCCTCGATCCAGGCAGCCTTCATGGCCTGCGAGTTGCCCAGCACCAGGAACACCATGGTGGTGGTGACCACCAGGAAGCCCATGGTGGCCCATTCCACCCTGCTGGCCTTGCGCAGCGCCTCTTGCTGTTCCGGCGGCAGTTCGGTGTTCCCGAACCGGACGGCGTCATGGCTCGTGACGTCTGTCATTTCTGCTCCTTCACTGCCATCAGGAACTTATCGAGCTCAAGCAGGAAGGCGTTTTCGCCCAGCGGCACCAGCATGACGTGTTTGTGGAGGTTTCCGCGCTCGTCACGCGATTCCGCGTAGGGGCGGGTCACGCCGGCGTGCGTCACCCACGGTGTTTTGTCATCCAGCCCGCCGATCACCAGGTCCAGCCCGCCGTGCTTGAGCTCTTCGGCCAGGACCTGCTCGGTGCCGGCCACCCACTCGACGTCCGCGCCGAGCCGCGCCGCGAAGTCCCGTACCAAGTCGGCCTCCGTGCCCTGGACGTCGCTGCTGCGCACATCTCCGCTGGCGTCCGCGGAGATCCGGACCCAGTCCCCGTTCATGCTCGCACCCACCCTGAGGGTTCCCCCCTGTGCCTTCTCCAGGGTTCCCTTGGGGTCGGCGGGGAAGCTGCCCGCGCAGCCGGTGAGCATCAGCAGGACGGCCAGCAGCAGTCCTGCCACCATTCCTCGGCGCCGCATTCCGCTTACTCCCTTTCTTCAGTAGAAAGTCCAATATTAGACAGCCTACTTACTTTTTTGGGGTTAGGCGCGGCCACACAATGACCGGCCACGGAAGGACCAGCGGGGAGAAGCGGAGGGCAGAAAGATCAGCGCAGCAGGGTCTCGATCAGGCGTGCGGCGACTTTCGCGGTCCTGCCGTCGATATCAAAGCCGGGGTTCAGCTCCGCGACGTCCAGGTGCAGCAGCTTCCCGGACCGGGCCACCTGGCGGCACACGGCACTGATGACCGCAAGGGGAACGCCGTACGCTGCCGGCGCGCTGACGCCCGGGGCCACCGCTGCCGGCAGCACATCGAGGTCAATGGTCAGGTACAGGGCGTCGATGTCCGCAAGGAACCCTGCCACGAAGTCCCGCACGCGCTCCGCGCCGCAGTCCTCGTCGAGCAGGTACCGGACACCCAGCTTCTGTGCGGTGTCGAAGAGGGCGCGGGTGTTGCTGGGTTCTGATATCCCGACGACGGCGTACCGGAAGTCGCGGCCGGCGGCGGCTTCGGCCCGGGCCATCTGGAGGAACGGGGTGCCGGAACTGGGTTCGGGCTCATCCCGCAGGTCGAAGTGGGCGTCGAGGTTCAGGACGCCCAGCCGCCGGCCTTCCTGGACGGCAGCGGATCCGGCCACGCCCAGGTAGCTGGCGTATGCGGTTTCGTGGCCGCCGCCCAGCACCACGGTGAGGTGTCCGTCGTCGAGCATTGCCGTTACTGCCTTGCCGATCCGCGCCTGGCCGGCTTCAAGATCGCTGCCGGCAACCACCACATCCCCGGCATCGGCAAGAGGCCGGTCCAGATGGAACGCCAGCGGGCCAAGGGCGGCGCGCAGTGCAGCGGGGGCGGCGGCTGCTCCCGCCCGGCCCTTGTTCCGGCGCACTCCTTCGTCACTGCAGAAACCGAGCAGGACGGCGGGCTTTGGGGCGGCCCCTGTTGCAGCTCCACCTTGGTAGGGCGTGACGGCCTGCCACCAGCGGCGGTGCTCTGCGCCGTCACCGTCAAACCTGCCGTTCCAGGGCTGCGGCGGGACATCGACGGCGGGGATTGAGGCAGGCATGCCTCAAGCTCACCGCATGCCGGCGGCCAAAACCAGCAACGCCGCCGTCGTGATGTCTGGAATCCAAGAATCAGCAAGCTTCTACGGACTAAAGCATCCACAAACCGTGCGGAGCGCTGAAGGGGCTATTGTGGAGCAATCCCTTCCCGGGACTGAAACGCCATCTTGCCGCGCCAGCAGGGCGCAACGATCCAGGCCGGAGAACAGCAACGTGTTTGAAGCCCCCAACATCCTGTTTGCGGCCGCGGGCCTTGCGGTGTTCATTGCCGCAGTGCTCCCCAAGCTGCTGCGCGACGTGCCCTTTTCCATGCCCATGGTCTTCCTTGGCGCAGGAATGGCGGCGTTCGCCCTGATTCCCACCCTTCCCGACCCCGACCCGTTAACGCATTCCGACTTTGTTGTGCACCTCTCGGAAATCTGCGTGATCATTTCCCTGATGGGCGCGGGGCTGGCCCTGGACCGGCCAGTGGGGCGTAAACGGTGGTCCACCACCTGGCGGCTGCTGGGGATCGCCATGCCCCTGTGCATTATTGCGCTGACCCTGCTGGGGCTGTGGTTCCTCGGCCTTGGCCTCGGCGCCGCCCTGCTGGTGGCCTCCAGCCTCGCGCCCACGGATCCCGTACTGGCATCCGAGGTGCAGGTGGGCGAGCCGGCAGACCACGAGGAGGGGACCAACAAAGAGGATGAGGTGCGGTTCGGGCTCACCTCCGAAGCTGGCCTCAATGACGGCCTGGCCTTTCCCTTTGTCTACCTTGCTATCGCCATCAGCATCGCCGGGCCATCCCCTTCAGCATGGTTCCCCGAATGGTTTGGGGTGGATGTACTGTGGCGGCTCGCCGTCGGGCTGCTCCTGGGCTTCCTCACGGGCAAGGTGCTGGCCAGGATATTCTTTTCGGCCCGGGCCGAAAGCCTGCGGCTCTCCAACCATTCCGAAGGCTTCGTAGCGCTGGCTGCCACGTTCCTGGCCTACGGCGTCACCGAGATGGTCGAGGGCTACGGATTCATCGCGGTGTTTGTCTGCGCGGTCACCATCCGCGCCGCCGAGCACACGCACGGCTACCACCGGGTGTTGCACTCCTATGTGGAGCAGTTGGAGCGGCTCATGACAGTAGTGATCCTGGTCCTGCTGGGCGGTGCAATCGCCCGCGGGCTGCTCGAAGGCGTTGGCTGGGCCGAAGTTCTCGTGGCGCTTGCCTTCCTGCTGGTGGTCCGGCCGCTGGCTGGCTGGGTGGGGCTGCTGGGCGGCAAAACCGGGCCCAGAGAGCGGATCGCCCTCTCGTTCTTCGGCATCCGCGGGATCGGCTCGCTGTACTACCTTTCCTATGCGCTGGGCAAAGGCCAGTTTGCGGACCAGGCGGAGTGGCTGTGGGCCTTCGTGGGCCTGGTGGTCGCCCTGTCCATCGTGATCCATGGGGCCACCACCTCGCCGCTTATGAACCGGCTGGACAAGCTCCGCGAGAAGAAGGCCCTCGCCGTGTCCGGCGACGAAGGCCTGGCTCCCAACACTCCCGTGTAACAGGCGCTGCGCCCGACTGCCTGTGCCCGCAGGCCGGGGGCAGCAGGCTACATGCCTACGGCGGCCTCGATCGGACCGATCGCGAAGAACAGCAGGAATGCCCCGGCCACTGCCCACATCAGCGGGTGGACGTCCTTGATCCGGCCCTGGACAGTGCGGATCAGGACGAACGCTATGAATCCGGCGCCGAGGCCGTTGGCGATGGAGTACGTGAACGGCATCAGCGTGAACGTCAGGAAGGCGGGAATTGCGATGCCCCAGTCCTGCCAGTCGATCTTGCCCACCTGGGACACCATCATGAAGCCCACTACCACCAGGGCCGGGGCAACAGCCTCGAAGGGAACCAGGTTGATCAGCGGGGTGAAGAACATGGCCACCAGGAACAGCAGGCCGGTCACGATGGAGGCGATGCCGGTGCGGGCGCCTTCGCCGATGCCGGCGCCGGCCTCGACGTAGATCTGGTTGGAGGATACCGAAGCGCCGCCGCCGGCGATCGCGCCGAGCGCGTCCACCTGGAGGACCCTGTCGACGTTGGGAATGTTGCCGTGTTCATCCACCGTCCCTGCCTCGTTCGCAAGGCCCACCATCGTTCCCATGGCGTCGAAGAAGATGCTCAGCAGGATCACGAAGGCCAGCAGCGTGGCAGCCACGAAGCCGAGGTGCTCGAAGGCGCCGAACGGGTTGGCCTTGCCGATCAGGGATAGATCGGGAGCAGCCCATTCAGAGAAAGTAGGAGCCACCAGGGACCAGCCCTGGGGGTTGAAGGGTTTGCCTGGCTGGACGCTCGGACCGATCTGCAACGTCATTTCCAGGATGACGGCAATAACGGTGGACGTGATGATGCCGATCAGGATTGCACCCTTGACCTTGCGCACCACCAGGGCGATGGTCAGGATCAGGCCAAAGACGAACACCGCGGTGGGCCAGCCCAGGAGCTTGCCCTCAAAGCCCAGCCCAACCGGAACGGTGGTGCCGGCCACGTCCGGGATGCGGCGGACAAAGCCGGCGTTAACCAGCCCAATTAAGGCAATGAACAGCCCGATGCCCACCACAATCGCCGTTTTGAGCCCCTCGGGCACGGCCCGGAATACGGCGGTACGGAAACCGGTGAGGACCAGGATCAGCATCGTGACGCCGGACAAGACCACAAGGCCCATCATGTCCGGCCAGGTGAGGCCCGGATTGGTGGCGACGGTGACGGCCACAAACGCGTTGACGCCCAGCCCGGTGGCCAGCGCGAAGGGATGCTTGGCCCAGGCTCCCATCAGAATGGTGAGGATGCCCGCAACAAAGGCCGTGACGGCGGCAACTGCCGGGAACCCGAGGGTGTTGCCGCTGGAGTCAGGTCCGGAGAGGATCAGCGGGTTCAGTACCACGATGTAGCTCATGGCGAAGAACGTGGCGAAGCCGCCGCGGATCTCGCGCGAGAAGTTGGAGCCGCGCTCGGTGATCATGAAATACCGGTCCAGGGCAGAGCCTTGCTTAAGCATTAGTCCTCCGGGGGAGTCTTTGGGGATACCTGAATCCTATGGGGGCTCCGGCAGGGTCACCGTCAATTTCGCCTAGTCTGTTAGGAAGCCAACACCAAGGGAGCAGTCCAAGCATGGGTTCCATCCGCCACTTACTGAGTTTCGTCCTCGGGTCCTTCATTTTTGCTGCCGCTGTCCTGGGCCTCGCCGGACCGGCTGCAGCACACGACGCCGCCGAGTCCAGCACCCCTGCCGAGGGCGCCACAGTGGCGGTGCCGCCGGAGCAGGTCTCGGTGACCTTCAGCAACAACCCATTGGGTATTGGCTCATCCTTTTCCGTCAAGGATGCTTCGGGGGCAGAGTGGGCGGACGGGCCGGTGGACATCGTGGACAACGTGGCCAGCCAGAAGCTCAAGGCGGGCGGACCGGCAGGGCAGTACACGGTTGCTTGGCGGGTAGTGAGCTCCGACTCGCATCCCATCGAGGGGACCTTCACGTTCACGGCTTCTTCGGCAGCCGAGGGGGCTGCTTCCGCGGCGGGTTCGACGGCGGGTTCGACGGCGGCCGCTACCGTTCCCGGCATGGGAACCGCTGAGCCGGGCGTGACGGCGGCGCCGCAGAACACCGGCTCAGGGGAGCCGTTCCAGTGGAGCATCGTCATTTTCGCAGCGGCCGCGGTGGGCTTGCTTGTCACCCTCGCCATCCTGGCCCGCCGGAGGCTCGCAGCGGGCACCGATGACGAGGGCTGACCGGCACTAGCAGGGCAGGATCGCCAGGCTTCCGGTATACGGGAGAGCCGGGTTCTCCGGGTTGACCTTTGCGGAGATGGCCTGGCCCACCGTCTTGGCCTGGCGCAGGACCTCTTTGGGCGAGGGGGTGATCAGCTCCCCGACGCCTACCAGGTAGATGCCGATGGCACGCATGGCGGCAACGAGGTTCCGGCCCACCGAGATGCCGAAGTCGTTGATCATCCGCCGCAGCTGGCTGTGGGCGCACCGCGTGAGGACGATATGGTCCGCCACCAGGATTCCGGTGGGGGTATGAACCTCCCACTGCGGGACGGCATGTCCCGTCGACGTGGCATCCACCTTGGTCAGTTGAACGGCGCGGGTGGTGTTGCGGACATCCACATCGTGGCTGGCGGCATAGTTGCGCAGGTGCCGCAGGATTTCGTTCCGTTCCCGCAGGTTAGCCGAGTCCGCTGCATCGCAGCGCTGCAGTGAGGCTGTATTGGCCGGCTGTGCGGCGCCCAGGATGTCCAGTCCGTCCACCACTATCGAGTCCACCCCGCGGCGGCACAGTTCAGCGGCCACGGCCAGGCCGGACAAGCCGGTGCCAATGATCACAGTGGTGGTCTGTTCGGTCCCGGCATTCCCAGGCATGCTTGACACTACAGTTTCCTCCTTCGAAGCTTCGGCAGGTGCGGGCGTCGTCGCCCGCGCGCGTTCCGTTACCCCCAAAGTCCGGCCGCAGTGCGTTGCCGGGCAGCTCTGACAGGAAATTGCAGCAGGCGTCCCGGACCAACAATGTCCTGAAGACTACAGAAGATTCGCGGCGCTGGATAGCCCAACCCGTAAAGATTCGCCTGCTGGTGAACACGCTTTCCAATGTGCAGGCCAGAGCCTGTGGATAACCGCCGTTTCCTGCCCTGAACAGGCTTGCTAAGCAACGGTGGACGGAGAATAGTGAGAACTGGAAGCGGACCTTCCTGAGCAGCGGCGGCTGCCATACGGGTGCACGGGGAACGGCCTGCTTTCTGGCAGAATAGCCGCAACATCAGGCAGTATCGCGAGGAGGCGGCCCAATGGGCGCACAAGAGTTGCATCCGGACCCGGCGCGGGACAGCGGTGGCGCTCATGCCGCTCCCGACGGGATCGTTGTGGGCGTGGACGGATCGGACCACGGCCAGTGCGCGCTGGTGTGGGCAGCCCGTGAAGCCCGGCGCCGCCGTCGTCCACTGCATATCGTTACCGCTTATTCGGTGCCGATCTTTGCCGCGTCCGGCCTCGACGGCGGTTACGCCACCGTCGATGATTCAGTCATCCGCGAAGGTGCCGAAGCGGTGGTCAAGCAGGCCCTGGAGAAGGTCTCGGCCTACGACATTGACGTGAGCGCCTCGGTGGAAAACGGTGATGCGTCCGGTGTGCTGCTGGAAATGTCCCAAACAGCAGAGCTCCTGGTCTGCGGCACCCGCGGCCGCGGCGGGTTCGTTGGCAGGCTCCTCGGCTCCGTCAGCAGCGCGCTGCCGGCGCACGCGAAATGCCCTACGGTCACCGTACCGCTGGTCTGCTCGGACCGGCTGGGCGAAACCACTGAGGACCGGCGCGTGAAAGCAGAACAGGCCAAGGCCGGGCACCAGCGCGTGGAGAATGTGGTTGTCGTCGGTGTGGACGGCTCTGAACAGGCACGGGTGGCCGTGCTCGAAGCCGCGGACCAGGCTGAGCGGCTGGGTGCATCGCTCCGGGTTGTCTGTGCGGTTCCGCAATACAGCGGCTCGCTGGCCTGGGTTCCTGCTCCGATGGACCGTAAGGCGCTTTTCGCGGATATCCAGGTGACCCTTGATGCGGGGATGGCCTGGCTGAGGAGCCACTACCCCAACCTGCCCGCAGAATCTCAGCTGACGGACGGTTCCCCGGTTGACATCCTGGTGGAAGCAAGCCGTCACGTGGAGCTGGTGGTCGTGGGGACCCGCGGCCGCGGCGGCTTCACCGGGATGCTCCTGGGATCCACGTCGGACGGCGTTCTCCACCATGCCAAGGGTCCCGTTATGGTGGTTCCGGACCGCGAGGACCCGCGCCTGGCCGACCGGGCTCGCTTCGGGCCGATCCTCGGCGCAGCCTGACCAGATCCTGCGGCAGGGAGCGTCATCATGGCAGCCGAACCACCAGGGAAGGCCGGGCGGGTTTCCGGTCCACCGGAGGGAAATACCGCCCCCGGCCTCATCCTTCGCCTCAGCCATGTTGACGGCGGCATGCTTCCCCTCGTGGGAGGCAAGGCCGCCAACCTCGGTGAACTGACAGCAGCGGGCCTGCCGGTGCCGGACGGGTTCTGCCTCACCACCCGGGCCTACCGCGAAGCCACCGGGACGGTCCGGGCCGGGGTGCTCGCAGAGCTGGGGAACCTGCAGGCCGCGCGTCAACCGGGAACCCCGGGCCAGGCCGCTGAACTGGCCGCTGTGGCCGGCAGGATACGGGAGACTATCCGCGCCGTCCCGGTTCCGGCCCGGATTGTTGCCGCCGTGGAGAAGGCATATGCAGCACTGGGGAAAGCGACTCCAGTGGCCGTCAGGTCCTCCGCCACGGCGGAGGACCTTCCGTTTGCGAGCTTCGCGGGCCAGCAGGACACGTACCTGAATGTCGTAGGCATCGAGGCCGTCCTCGAGGCAGTGCGCAACTGTTGGGCCTCCCTCTGGACGGACCGGGCAGTGGCTTACCGGGCAGCACTGGGGATCGCGCCGCACGAAGTAGCTCTCGCCGTCGTCATCCAGCGGATGGTTGACGCCGCAGCGGCCGGGGTGATGTTCACAGCAAATCCCTTGACTGGGCGGCGGCGGGAGGCCGTCATCGATGCCGCCCCAGGGCTGGGCGAAGCGGTGGTTTCCGGCGTTGTCAATCCGGACCACTTCGTGGTGGATACGGAAAAGGGCCGGATCCTTGAGCGGAAGCTGGGCGACAAGCGCGTTATGGTGCGGCCGCTTCCGGGTGGCGGAACGGAGACGCAGGACCTCGCCGGCGCGGCAGAAGCCTCCAGCCTGACGGACGGGCAGGCACTGGAGCTTGCCGCCCTCGGCCTACAGGCCGAGCGGCACTTCGGGTCCCCGCAGGACACCGAATGGGCCATCGACACCGGCGGCGCCCTCTGGCTGACGCAGTCCCGGCCAATCACCACCCTCTACCCGATCCCCGAGAGCCGTTCTGCCGGAACCGGAACCAGGGTCTACCTGTGCTTCAGCCTGGCCCAGGGCCTCACCCGGCCCCTCACGCCGATGGGGCTGGCGTCGCTGCGGCTCGTTGCCTCTTCGGTAGCCAAAGCGGCCGGCTTCGCCGTCCCCGAACCCCGTGACGGTCCCCCGCCGTTCGCCGAGGCGGCCCAGCGCATCTACTTTGACCTCACCACGCCAGTCAGGAGCAACGTGGGCCGCCGGATTCTTCCACGGATTTTTGACGTGATGGAAGCCAGGTCAGCCATGGTGCTGCGCCAGGTTTTTGATGATCCCCGGTTCTCTGTGACCCGCAGGACACCGCTCGGGCTCGTGCGCCATGTCCTGCCGGCGGCGGTGCGGTCCCGTGTCCCGGAATCGGTGCTCCGGGGACTGTTCCGGCCCAAGTCGGCCCTGCGCCGCCTGGACCGCTTCACCCGGCAATTCGCCGAAGACCTCGAACTCGAGGCGGGAGCGGGGCCAATTGAACGGCTGGACCACGCGGAGCGGCTCCTGGAAGGCCGGCTTTTTGCGATCGTGCCCGCCATCCTGCCACTGCCCGCACTGGGCTTCGCGATGCTCTGGTTGGCAGGAAAGCTGCTGGGCGGAAAGGACCGTGGGAAGGACCTGCAGAAGGTGCTCCGGGGCCTGCCTCACAACGTGACCACAGAGATGGACCTCGACCTGTGGCGCCTGGCCTCAGCCATGAAGGACGACCGCGAGTCACGTGCGGCCCTGGAGACGCTGGAGCCATCCGTGCTGGCAGCGGAGTTCGACGCCGGGCGCCTGCCCCCTGTCCTGCACGCGGGCATGGCGCGGTTTCTCGAACGCTACGGGCACCGGGCCGTAGCCGAAATCGATGTGGGCCTGCCCCGGTGGTCCGACGACCCCACGCACATCCTGGGTGTGCTGGCCAACTACCTGCGCCTCACTGATCCCGCCATGGCGCCGGAGGTGCAGTTTAGCCGGGCAAATGCAGAGGCTGAGGCGGAAGTGGAGCGGCTGGTGGCAGAGGCGCGCAGCCGCGGCAGGGCACGCGCGCTGCTGGTCGGCGCCGCGTTCCGCCGCACCAGGCTTTTCGCCGGGCTGCGGGAACTGCCCAAGTATCAGTTGGTCCTGGGCCTCGCTGAAGTACGGAAGCAGCTGGCCCACGTGGGAGCTGTGCTGGCAGCGGATGGCAAGCTGGAGAGCCCGGACGACATCTTCTTCCTCGACTTCGAGGAAGCCCGGCAGGCATTGGGCGGCGGCAGCGACAAGGGGGCCAGCCAGCCGCGGAGGCTGCGCGGACTCGTCCTGGAGCGCCGTGCCGCCTATGCCAGTGAACTGGGCAGGCGCCACATCCCCAGGGTCCTGCTCTCTGACGGCACCGAGCCTGAGGTGCTGCACGCCGCGGGTGCTGCGGTGGTCGACGGTGCGCTGTCCGGCAGCCCCGCCTCGGCGGGTTTGGTCACGGCCCCTGCCCGGGTCATCCTGGATCCCGTTGGTGCACATCTCGAAGCCGGGGAAATCCTGGTGGCACCGTCCACCGATCCTGGATGGACTCCCTTGTTCCTGACGGCCGGCGGCCTGGTGATGGAAATGGGCGGACCCAACTCGCACGGTGCAGTGGTGGCGCGGGAGTACGGCATCCCCGCCGTGGTGGGGGTTCCCGATGCCACCGCCCGGCTTGCCACCGGACAAAGAATAACGGTCGACGGCGGCGCTGGGACCGTAGTGCCCGAGTAGCACCACTGCGGACCGCCGGGCAGGTGTGGGGAGTGGTCCCGAGGCGTACGCTTGGACTATGGGCTCCAAGGACGGAGACGGCCGGACAATGAACGACAGTTTGAACCGCCGGAGTAAGAACGGCCCGGATACGAACCGGGCTGTAAGGCACGGCATGAACCGCGCCTGGTTGCGGTGGGTGCCTGCAGGGGCGGTGCCTGCGGTGATCGCCGCTGGGGTTCTCGCTGGATCGCTTCCGGCGCGCGCCGGCGATCCATTGCCTGACAAGACCCCCGCCGAAGTGATCGCCCTGCTCGCCGGTCACACGACACACACGTTCTCGGGCACCATCGAACAATCCTCGGAGCTGGGGTTGCCGGAACTGCCGGCAACGGGTCCCACCTCCGGCCCTGCATCTGCCGGCGGTGCAACATCCATCATGGAGTTCCTCACCGGTGAGCACACGGCCAGGGTGTTTATGGACGGCAAGGCCAAGGCGCGCATCCAGGTGGTTGACCGGCTCGCCGAGCGGGACATCATCCGCCGCGGCAACGACGTCTGGTTCTACTCGTCAAAGGACAACTCCGCCGCCCACCTGACCCTGCCGGCTCACGCCCGGGACCTTCCGCTGACCGACCCGGGCAACACCGGGACGCCGCCACTGGCTGAACCCGAGCCGGATATGCCGGTCCCGCCCACACCCCAGGAGCTTGCCGACAAGTTCCTGGCCGCGGTTGACAGTTCGACTGCCGTGTCCGTGGGTCCCGAAGTGGAGGCCGCCGGGCGCCCTGCCTACAATCTGCTCCTTGAGCCGCGCACCGAAGGCACGCTGGTGGGCACGGTGGCCATCGCCGTGGACGCAGCGAACGGAATGCCGCTGTCCGTGGCGGTGACGGCACGCGGTGCCGCCCAACCTGCCTTTAGCGCCGGATTCACCAGCCTGTCCCTGGATGCTCCGGACGAGGCACTGTTCAATTTCGTCCCGCCGCCGGGCAGCACCGTGGAGGAGCTCCAGTTCCGCCATCCCGAAAGCTGGCCGCCGAGTTCAGGGCTCCCGGGTGATCCTGGCACGCACACGGCTCCGGATGACTTGGCGGAGAACATCAAGGACAAAGCCCGGGAACATCTGACAGGCACTGGCTGGGAAACGGTGGTGGAAGTCCCGGCGGAGGCAGGGGCAGCCGCTGCCGCGAATACTTTGCTTTCCGGGAACCCGCTCCTGGCCCAGGCCGCCGTCGCCGTCCCTGGCGGGCGGTTGCTCTCCACCACGCTGTTCAACGTCCTGCTCACCGACGACGGCCGGATCTTCGCGGGCATGGTACCGCCGGAGAGGCTGCAAGCCGCATCAACCACTCCGTGACCGGGGCCGCAGGAGGCCCCGGCTCCCGGGCTTATGGCCTGACCATCGAGACGCAGGGGCTGACTAAACGCTTCGGGCAGCAGTTGGCTGTGAATGACATTAATCTGTCGGTGCCTCCCGGCGCCGTCTTTGGGTTCCTGGGGCCCAACGGCTCCGGAAAAACAACCACCATCCGGATGCTGTTGGGCCTTGCTGCTGCCTCAGCGGGAACCGTTCGCCTGCTGGGGATGGACATGCCGGGCAAGTTCCAGGACGTCCTCCCGCGCGTGGGGGCGCTGGTGGAGGGCCCGGCCTTCTATCCCTTTCTCTCCGGTACCGCGAACCTCCACCGGCTTGACGCCGCCACCCGGCATGCCGCCCCCGCCACCCGCAAAGCCCGGGTGAGCGAGGCCCTGGAACGGGTGGGATTGGGTCACGCAGCCGGCAAACGGGTACACGCCTACTCGTTGGGTATGAAGCAGCGGCTGGGCATCGCCAACGCCCTGCTGTCACCCAGGGAACTGCTGGTGCTGGACGAGCCCACCAACGGCCTGGACCCGCAGGGCACACGCGAAGTGCGCAACCTGGTCCGATCCCTCGCGGCAGATGGGACCACCGTTTTTGTTTCGAGCCACCTGCTGGCCGAGGTCGAACAAATTTGCACGCATGCAGCAGTCATGAGCGCCGGCCGGCTCGTGGCCCAGGGTCCGCTGCCGGAATTGCGCCGCTCCGGAACCGCCCGCATCCGGCTGGTGACGCCGGACGCCGCGGCTGCCCTGGACGTTTTGGCGCGCCTTGGGCTATTTCCGGAGCCAGCGGCTGCGCAGTCGGATGGCGCGGTGGTGACGGCGGCGCTTGCCGGAAACCCCGCCCCTGAAGACATTGTGGCCCACTTGGTGGAGGCCGGCGTCCGGGTCCGTGGCTTCGCGGTGGAACGCGAAAGCCTTGAGGACCGCTTTGTCGCCTTGACGGGGGAGGGGTTCGATGTTGCCCAGTAGCGCACGGGCCAGTGGAACACATGGCGCAGAGGCTGGGGCAGCACCGCGCGGATCCGGGCTTTCCCTCCTCTGGTCCGAACTTCGGGTGTTGTTCGGACGGCGGCGCACTTGGGCCTTGCTGCTCGCGCTGGCCGCAATTCCGGTTATGGTC
Source organism: Arthrobacter sp. Hb9-2 (assembly GCF_059091165.1). Lineage (NCBI taxonomy): Bacteria > Bacillati > Actinomycetota > Actinomycetes > Micrococcales > Micrococcaceae > Arthrobacter > Arthrobacter sp. Hb9-2. Next base: position 41,053 of record NZ_JBNHGJ010000010.1, read on the forward strand.
GCAGTGGCCGTCAGGATCTCCTCAACGGTTCCCCCGGGGCGGGGCCCTGCTTTCCTTGACCGCATCACGCAGAACGGGCTGTTCGTGGCCTTCACCGCCATGCTGGTGTCTGTTCCACTGTTCCTGCCGCTGACCGTGGGCGTGGTGGCAGGGGACACCATCGCGGGCGAGGCCAACATGGGAACGCTGCGGTACCTGCTGGTTGCTCCCACAGGCCGGGTACGGCTGCTTTTGGTGAAGTACGCGGGGGCGCTGGCCTTCTGCCTGGCTGCGCCCGTCACCGTGGGCCTGGCCGGTGCCGCCATTGGGGCCGCGCTGTTCCCGGTGGGCCCGGTGACTTTGTTGTCCGGGGACGTGATCGAGCCGCCGGAGGCCGCACTGCGCATCCTCCTGATTGCGGCCTACCTGTCGGTTTCCCTGGCCGGGCTCTCCGCGATAGGTCTCTTCCTGTCCACCCTCACCGTGGTTCCGGTGGGGGCCATGGCCGCCACGGTGGTGGTCTCCGTGGTGTCCCAGGTCCTTGATCAGTTGCCGCAGCTGGAGTGGCTGCACCCGTGGCTGTTCAGCCATTACTGGCTGGGGTTCGGTGACCTGCTCCGCCAGCCAGTGCTGTGGGACTCCTTCGCCAGCAATGCCCTGCTGCAGGCAGGGTACGTGGCCGTGTTCGGCGCGCTCGCCTACGGACGTTTCGTCACCAAGGACGTGCTGAGCTAAGAGGTGCTGAGCTGGAAAGCTGAGCTGAGCAGGCCGGTCCCTGCCCGTTAGTAGCGCGCAGCGTATGGGTAGAGCTGCATGCCGGCCATCGCGCTGAGCTGCGTGACGCCGATGCCCTCCTGCGGGTTGAGCGCCTGCACCACCTGGCCGTTGCCCAGGTAGATGGCAACATGGTAGAAGTTCGACGGTGACCCCCACACCAGCAGGTCGCCGCGCCGTGCCTGCGAGATCGGTACGTGGACGGGAGCAGCAGAGTACTGCTGGGCTGCCGTCCGCGGAAGGTATTTCCCGGCGGCCGCAAACGCTGTTTGCACCAGGCCTGAGCAGTCGAAACCGTAGGGGCCCGTGCCGCCCCACCGGTAGTGGTATGGCGCGCCCACCTTGCTGAGTGCCACCGAGACGGCGGCCTCGTAGGTTCCACTCCCAGTCGGGGGAGCGGGAGCCGGAGCAGGCGCGGGAGCGGGAGCCGGAGCAGGCGCGGGAGCGGGTGCAGGCGCCGGAGCTGCAGGTGCGGGAGCGGCCGGTGCGGGAGCTGCGGGAGGTGCGGGTGCGGCCGGTGCGGGAGCTGCGGGAGGTGCGGCTGCGGCCGGTGCGGGAGCGGGTGCAGCCTGTGCAGGTGCCACCGCGGCAGGACGGCTGGCGGACGGAGACCGTTGCTCCTGGTTGACCCGTTCGGCTGCCGCCAGTGCAGCAGCAAGCCGGGCCTCCTCGCGTTGCCGGTCGAGGGCGTCCACCCGTGCCGATTCGAGGGCCACGGTGGTGTTCCGGAGTTGGGCCAGCTGGTCCACCAGGACGGTGCGCTGGGTCTGTGCGTCGGCCACAGCCTTCGCCTGGGCTGCGTTGGCCTCCTCCGCCTGGGTCTTCCGGATTTCCGCCGTCATTGCTGCATCGTCGGCAGCTTTTGTGGCATCTTCCGCAGCTGCGGTCAATGACTGTGAGGCCTGGGCTGCTGCATCTGCCGCTTCGAAAGCGCGGCTTCTGCCGGCGGAGAGGGCCTGCAGCGTGGCTGCCTGCTGCAGAGTTTCAGCGTTGCCGCTCACAAAAGTACCGAGAGTGGGGTTGAGCCCGCCGTGACGGTAGAGGTCGCCCGCCAGTTGTCCCACCAGTTTCCGGGCCTCGTCCTGCTGTTCCTGCGCCGACGTGGCCTTGGCTGAAGCGGCAGCTGCCGCGGATGATCGTTGCTGCAGCTCTACGAGGGCCTCGCTGTAGGCATTGTTGGCCTGCATTGACACGGCGAAGGCAGCCTGCTGTGAGCTCGCCGCTGCTTCCAGGATGCGTTCGATGGTGGAGACCTGGTCCGCGGTGGCAGCCTCGCTGGCCTTGGCCGCGGCGATGTCTTCGGGGGATGGAGTTTCGGGAGCTGCAGGAATGGAAACGGCTGGCAACAATGGTGTTGTGCCGGCCCCGGCCGGCGCTGCAATGGTTCCCAGAAGTATGACAGTGGCGCACAGCACGGCCGCTTTGCGCCCGGATCCGGTCAAAACCATGTGCAGAAACCCCGTAATGATCAGGCTGGAGTTCCTGTTCACGGCAAGGCGATGCCCCTGGCCTGCTCCCCAGCAGACCCGAGGCTACGTGAGCTTTTGCACTTTAGCAACAGTAATCACATCAATAACATAAACCACAGCAATGTCATGGCGGGGAGGCGCACGGGCGTGTCGCCGGTTGAGGGACCAGAGGGCTCTTGGGACTCCCGGCAGTAGCGGTCAGCAGCCAGGTTAGGCGTGCTGGTGCGCCTCGTGTTCTGAGTGCGTGGCCGGTTCCAGCTGGAACGTGCAGTGGTCGGTATCGAAGTGTGAGCCCAGGCAGGTGACCAGTTTGTCCAGCAACTGGTCTGCTCCGCGGGCGGTCAGCACACCGTCCTCCACCACCACATGCGCAGAAAAGACGGGCACCCCGGAGGTGATCGTCCAGATGTGGATGTCGTGCACATCCGAAACGCCCTCTACGGAGAGGATGTGCTCCCGGATCATCTGCACCTCCACTCCCTTGGGGCTGGCTTCGAGAAGCACGTCAACAACGTCGCGCAGCAGGCGCCACGCACGGGGCAGGATCAACAGGGCAATCACCACAGACGCGATGGTGTCGGCGGCCTGGAATCCGGTCACCATGATGACCACGGCCGCCGCTATGACTGCGAAGGAGCCCAACAGGTCGCCCAGGACTTCCAGGTAGGCGCCCCGTACGTTCAGGCTTTCCTCGTGGGCGCCCCGCAAAATCAGGAGCGATACCAGGTTGGCCACCGCGCCCAGGATGGCGGCAAAAAGCATGATGTCCGTTTGCACCTCAGGCGCGGAACCGATCCGGCGGACCGCCTCGGTAAAAATGACCACGGAAATCACGATCAGGATCAATGCGTTGGCCAGGGCCGCGAGGACTTCGGCCCGCTGGTACCCGTAGGTCCGCTGGTCGCTTGCCGGTTGGCCTGCAATCCAGGCGGCCAGCAATGCGATGGTCACGCCGGCGGCGTCCGAAAGCATGTGGCCGGCGTCGGCTAGCAGGGACAGTGAACCCGAGAGGGCCGCCCCCGCCACCTGGACGAGGACCACAACAAGCGTGATGACCAGGACGGCCACAAGCCGGTTGCGGTGCCGGCCTGTGGCGGTGACGCCGTGCGTATGGCTGTGGTCGTGTCCCATGCCTACAAGGCTAGCCCCAGCCAAGCTCGTGCAGCCGGTCATCGTCGATCCCGAAGTGGTGGGCGATCTCGTGGACCACTGTCACCGCCACTTCGTGGATGACGTCTTCGCGTGACGAGCAGATATCAAGAATCGGTTCCCGGAAGATGGTGATCCGGTCAGGCAGGGACCCCGCGTCCCACCACGAATCCCGTTCGGTCAGCGGCACGCCCTCGTAGAGTCCCAGCAGAACAGTGTCCGGGTCCTCCCCGGGCCGCGGAACGTAGTCGTCCTCGATGAACACCGCCACGTTGTCCATGGCGCTGGCCAGTTTGCCCGGAATGCTGTCCAGGGCATCCTGGACGGCCGCCTCGAATTCGTCTGCGGACATGGTGAAGCCATGGGGTCCGGTGAAGGGAAGGGGCTCGCTGGGACCCTCAGGAACGATGGGCAGGCCCGGCGGGAGGGTGGCTGGCATAATCCGACTTTAGCGAAGAAACCTTTCGCTTGGCTCCTCGTCCCGGCCGGGTCCTGCGCCGGGTGAGCCCCACACCCACGAGGCAGACCAGACCGCCCACCAGGCCCAGTACGGTGGGGATTTCGCCCAGCAGGAGCCACGAGATCAGGATGGTGGTGCCGGGCACCAAGTACGTGGTAGCTGCAAGCTTGCCGGCCTCAATCAGCGAGAGCGCGTACGCCCAAGTGGTGAAGGCAATCGCCGTGGGAAAGATCCCAAGGTAGACCAGGCCCATTGTCGCTTCGGGCGGCGCTGCCTGCACTTCGGAAACCAGTTGTCCGGTAAACGGCAGGCAGCACAGGGCGCCCACCATGATCCCGAACCACGTCGCCTGGGCGGCGGGAAACTTCCGCAGCACCGGCTTTTGGATGATGACGCTGACTGCGGCGAGCACAGCGGCAAGGAGGCACAGCAGCACGCCGGCCACATCCGCCGTCGGGCTTTCCCCTGGTGCGGACGGCTGCGCCGAACCCACGGCGATCAAAGCAACCCCGGCGAAGGCAACCAGGCTTCCGATGATCAGCCAGCGTGGGAAGCCCTCCTTGAGGAAGATACCGGCCATGATTGCGACGAGGATGGGATTGACGTTGATGAGCAGGGCGCTGGTGCCTGCATCGAGCACGTGCTCCGCCGCGTTCAAGGCCACGTTGTACCCGCCGAACCACATCACGCCGTAAGCGAGGATCGGCCACCACTCCCGGCCCCGGGGAAGGATCCGGCTCTTCATCAGTTGGGGGAGGACCAGCAGGGCCAGGACGACGGCGGCGATCGCCAGCCTGCCGAGCGTCAGGGAGCCAGGGGAGAAGTGGAGGCCGATCGCCCGGATTCCCACAAAGGCCGAGGCCCAGAGGACCACGGTGATGGCCATTGCGGCCACCCCAAGGGCTTTGACCCGGGACGCGGGCGTGGGTGGGGGAGCAGTTGTGCTGACCGGGGTGCTTGATGCCATGGAGCCAATCTAGCCCTGGGCAGGGATCCCGGGCTGGCGGAAATCGGCCACGTCTAGCCAAGATCCTGCCAAAGATGAGACTCCCCGGACCCGGCCAAGTAAGGGCTAGTTCGCCCCTGCCCACTCCAGCAGCTGTTCGACGGGCCAGGTGGTGACGATACGGTCGGCCGGAACACCGTTCCGGTCCGCTCGCTCGGCGCCGTACTGCAGGAAGTCCAACTGTCCGGGCGCGTGTGCGTCGCTGTCGATCGAGAAGAGGCAGCCGGCGTCCAGTGCCAGCTGAATCAGTGCGTCCGGTGGGTCCTGGCGCTCAGGCCGTGAATTGATCTCCACTGCCACGTTGTGTTCGGCGCAGGCCGCGAACACCTCCTTGGCATCGAATTCCGACGGCGGCCGCGTGCCCCGCGATCCTTCCACCAGGCGCCCCGTGCAGTGTCCCAGCACGTTGGTGTGCGGATCCTCGATGCCTTTGAGCATCCGCCGGGTCATGGTTTTCCGATCCGACCTCAGCTTGGAATGAACGCTGGCCACCACGATGTCGAGGCGGTCCAGCAGTTCCGGATCCTGGTCCAGCTCACCCGACTCCAGGATGTCCACCTCGATGCCGGCCAGCAGCCGCACCGGCTGGTCCTGCTGCCCATCGGACCCGGGATGGGTGCCGTCGTTGATAGCCGCCACGACGTCCAGCTGCTGCAGGAGGCGTTCCGCCGAGAGCCCGTTCGCGATCGTGAGGTTGGGGGAGTGGTCAGTCAGCGCGAGGTAATCCCTGCCCAGGACCCCGGCGGCGGCCACCATCAGCTCAATGGGGGACCCGCCGTCGGACCATTCGCTGTGGCTGTGCAGGTCTCCGCGGAGTGCTTCGCGAATGGCCGTGCCGCCGGAAGCCAAGGGCTGCGCACCCTTCTCCCGCAGGTCGGCGAGGTAGTCCGGGACCTGGCCCTCCACCGCATCCCGGATTACCTGGTAGGTCCGGTCACCGATTCCCTTCATGGATTTCAGCCGGCCGCTCCGGACCCGGTCTGCCACTTCTTCCGGCGACAGCGGCGCGATCACCCCGGCGGCTTTTCGGAAGGCCTGGACCTTGAAGGTGGCTGCGCGTCCGCGCTCCAGCCAGAAGGCAATCTCGTTGAGTGCTGCAACGGCGTCCATCAGTCCATCTTCACCTGTTCTTCCCTACTGTTGGCGCGGAAATTGGCCGATTTTGGATAATTCCTACCTAGGCCCTATAGTTTTAGAGTCCAGTTCGGAGAAACGCAAAGGACAAAGACGGAAAGCCTCGCTTGACGCCTTTTATTTTGTTCCGAACGGGTTCTGGCCCCCATCGTCTAGCGGCCTAGGACACCGCCCTTTCACGGCGGCGGCACGGGTTCGAATCCCGTTGGGGGTACGCAAGGAACTGGTCAAACAGACAAAAAATGTCTGGTAGGCTGGAAGCCTTGAAAAAAGCGGTAGAGATGCTGCTGAAGCAAGAAACGCAAGGCCCTGTAGCGCAGTTGGTTAGCGCGCCGCCCTGTCACGGCGGAGGTCGCGGGTTCAAGTCCCGTCAGGGTCGCTCTGATTGCTGGAATAGATTCCGGCTCTCATGGTGACTAGTCACCTAGGCTCTGTAGCTCAGTTGGTAGAGCGTTCGACTGAAAATCGAAAGGTCACCGGATCGACGCCGGTCGGAGCCACCACTGGGAAGCATCAGTTCTTCGGAACTGGTGCTTTTCTTCTTTAACCCTGGATCCCACCCGTATCCCCGCCTCCTGCCGTTAAACCGCAGGCGGGGATAGGGTTGGGATCAACAGAAGGGGGAGTGCCTGATGGAATACCAGAACCCACAACCCGGCCAGGGCATCCAGAGCCGTGCCGTGCCGGTCCCTGTGCCGGCACCCAGCCACGGCCGGACCGTGATTTCCGAGACCGCCGTCGCCAAGGTGGCAGGAATTGCCGCCCGTTCCGTCCCAGGGGTCTACTCCCTCGGCTCAGGACCTTCACGTGCGCTCGGCGCCATCCGCGACGCCGTCGGCAGTTCCGAACATGCCGCCGGCGTGCGTGCCGAAGTCGGTGAAACGCAGGTTGCCGTGGATATCAGCCTCGTGGCGAGCTACGGAACACCGCTCCATTCACTGGCCAATGAGGTCCGCGCGGCCGTTTACCAGGCTGTCGGGGAACTCGTGGGGCTGCAGGTGATCGAGGTCAACGTGGAAGTCACGGACGTCTACGTGCCGCCTCCGGTCAAACCCACAATTGCCGGCTCGACAGAGAGGGAGGCGCTGCTGTGAACCTCACCGTGGCGGGCACAGCGATGGGCGCGTTCGTGGCCTTTATGTCCCTGCAGTTCGGTTTGTGGGGCTTCCTGATTTCCCTGCTCTTTATGGCCATCGGGGCACTCCTGGGCCGTGCCGCGGAAGGGAAACTTGACCTTCGCGGCGTCCTGGACGCCATCACCGGCCGGCGCTCGTCCTCATGAGCTCCGCCGTCCCGACTGTCCGGGGCCAGGAGCTTCGCGGCCACAACCGCATCAGCACGCAGGCCCTGACAAGCCTCGCCAAGGCGGCAGCTGCCCAGTTCCTGGGCGTGGACGCGGAGGATGTCCGGGCTGACTGGACGGACGACGACGGCATGCTGGCGCTGTCCCTCGTCACGCCGATCAGCATCCCGCCTTTGACTGCCGTGGTCCGTGACCCCTCGCGTGTGGAGGCCGCCGGCGGCTCCATCTGGGACCGCACGGTCAAAGCAAAGGCCCGTATCCTGGCGACAGTGACGGAGCTTAGCGGTGCACGGTTGAGCCGGGTGGATATCAGGATCAGCGGAGCAACGACCATTGAAGGGGGACGCGTGCGATGAGCCGGCAGGTCGAGAGCCCAGGCCCGGATATGGACCGCATCCTGCACCGGGAGACGCACTCCTCACGTGCGGTTGTGGCCACAGCGGCCGCGGTCCTGGTTATTGGGCTCGCTGCCTACGGACTCCTCGAGGCAGCCGTCCATGCCATCGGCCAGCCGGCCTGGCTGATCGAACCGCAGGTGGCAGCTGAACGCCTCGTGGCCTTGCCCGCAGGTATTTCGCCGCTGCTGCTGGGCGCCATCGGAGGGGTCCTGGCAATGTTCGGGCTGGTCTTTTTCCTCAATGGGGTTCTGCCCGGACGCCGGGCCCGTCACCTTCTGCGTGGCGGCCGGAACACCGCCGGTCCTGCTGTGGTGGTGGATGATGAAGTCATCGCTTCCTCCCTGGCGCGCCGTGCCCGGCTCGCCGCGAACGTCACGCCGGAACAGGTCATGGTGGTCGTCTCCCAGCGGCAGGCAGAGGTGAACGTGCGGCCCACTTCCGGAGTGCCTGTTGACGAGGCTGCTGTGCTCGCGGCAGTCCGAAGCGAGCTCGATGCCATGGCACTGGATCCCTCACCCGAAGTGCGCGTCATGGTGGCACATTCGGGAGTGATCGGCGCATGAACAGCACCCCCACCCTACTCAACCGGATACTGATAGCGGTCCTGGGGTTGATGCTGCTTTCAGTGGGCGCCCTGCTGATGTTGCTGGCCGCAGTGCCGGCCGTAGCTTCGTGGTGGCATGCCTGGTCCGCGGGCGTGTGGAGCCGAGTCAACGGGGCCTTCAACGCCACCAGGTTTCCCGGGCGCACCGAAAGCTGGTTGTGGATCCTGGTAGCGCTGGCCCTGCTGGTGCTTATCGGACTGATGGTGGCGTGGGTTGCCCAACAGGGAAAGGGCCGGGCCAACCTGCTGGCCATGGAGTACGATCCCGGCGATGTCCCCGGTGACGTGAGGATCGGCGGGGGAGTGGCCGAGCAGGCGCTCAAGCATGCCCTCGCGAACCGTCCCGATTTAGCCGGCGCCACGGTAGCCACGTACGACGTCAAAGGCACGCCCGCCTTGAAGGTGCGCCTCCTGCCGCGCCAGGGCGTGGCCCCGCACCTGCTCGCAGACGAGGTGCATGCCCTCGTGGCGGCGCTGGAAACGGTGGTGGGAAAGAACATCCCCGTGCTGATTCACATCGGAGCCGGTGCACGGACACGCTTCAGCAGGGCTGAGCGTGTCCGCTGACGTGATTTTTAGGTTACTGTTCAGAAACAAAGCGTGTAAACGCTTGCATCATTGCGGCTGGCTAAATTACCGTGATGGTCACCACATCGTTCCTGGCGGATGTTATCTCTGCAACTCATAGAGGAGTTCTCGGCATGAAAAATCGCAAGTACCTGCTACCCGTAGCGGTGACCGGAATCCTGGCGCTGTCCCTCAGCGCGTGCAGCAATTCGGAAGAAAGCACAACTGACCCGGCCGCCACCGCCGATTGCTCCAAGTACGAAAGCTACGGCAAGCACGACGGGAAGACCGTCTCTGTCTACTCGACCATCGTTGACACCGAGGCCACCAACCTCGAGAAGACCTGGGCGGCTTTTGAAAAGTGCACCGGCGCCACCGTCAAGTACGAGGGCAGCAAAGAGTTCGAGACCCAGATCGGTGTTCGGGCAAAGGCCGGAAACGCCCCCGACATTGCTATCTTCCCGCAGCCCGGCCTGATGGCAGACCAGGCCCGTGCCGGGAACCTGAAGCCGGCACCGCAGGCTGTATCGGACGCTGTTGACAAGAACTGGTCGGCGGACTGGAAGAAGTACGGCACTGTAGACGGCGTCTTCTACACCGCCCCCATGCTGGCCAACGTCAAGGGATATGTCTGGTACGCGCCCAAGACCTTCGAAGACAAGGGCTGGGAAGTTCCCAAAACCTGGGACGAGATGTTGGAGCTTTCCAAGAAGATTGCCGACGACGGCAGCATGAAGCCCTGGTGTGCCGGCTTCGAGTCCGGTGAAGCCACCGGCTGGCCGGGCACCGACTGGGTGGAAGATGTGGTGCTTCGCTCGCAGGGACCTGAGGTTTACGACCAGTGGGTCAACCACGAAATTCCCTTCAACGACCCCCGCATCGTTGAAGCGCTGGATAAAACCGGCGAAATCCTGCTTGACGACAAGATGGTCAACGGCGGCTTCGGCGACGTTCGCTCCATTCTCACCACCGGCTTCGCACAGGCTGGCCAGCCGGTGCTCGACGGGCAGTGCGCCATGCACCACCAGGCAAACTTCCAGGCTGCAAACTGGCCTGAAGGAACCGTCGTGGCTGAGGATGGCGACGTCTGGGCCTTCATGACCCCGCCGATTGATGCGTCCCAGGGCCTGGCCATCACGGGCGGCGGCGAAATGGTTGGCGCCTACAAGGACACTCCCGAGGCCCAGGCCTTCCAGGCCTACCTGGCCAGTGCTGAATTCGCCAATGGCCGCGTCAAGCTGGGCGGCGTCGTCAGCGCAAACAAGGGCCTTGATCCGGCAAATGCCCAGACTGAACTGGACAAGCTGAGCATCGAGTTGCTTCAGGATGAGGAAACAACGTTCCGCTTCGACGGTTCGGACCTGATGCCGGGCGCTGTTGGTTCCAACTCGTTCTGGAAGGGCATCGTTGCATGGATCAACGGCACGCCGTCCAAGGAAGTTGCGGACAGCATCGAAAGCAGCTGGCCTAAGAGCTAACTCTCCCTGGTTCTGCGCCTCCGGCTTCAACCCCGGAGGCGCAGTGTCATCCTGCACATTCGATCTACCCACAACCATGGAGATGGGCAATGGAATTCATCGGAGGAAAATTCCTTCAAGTCGTGATCGCGTTGGCGGTTTTCGCCGCGATCATCGGACTTATCATGCTGTTGGTGGACAGGGCCCCAAAGTCCGCCAAAGATAAAATCACTGTGGCCGGATTCCTGGCTCCTGCGGCAATCCTTTTGCTTGTAGGGCTGGTCTACCCCGCCGCGCAGACCTCATTCCTCGCGTTCACCGACGCCAGCGGCAGGCTAAACGGGGTTGATAACTTCGTCTGGATGTTCACCCAGCCCGAAGCCCTGGTAACGCTCCGGAACACCATTATCTGGACTGTTCTGGTGCCGCTGCTGTCTACTGTTTTCGGTTTGGCCTATGCAGTCTTCATCGATAAAGCCAAGGGCGAGCGGATACTGAAGGCCCTCGTGTTTATGCCCATGGCAATTTCGTTTGTGGGCGCCGGTATTATCTGGAAACTTGTCTACGACTACCGCGGACCGGCCATTGAGCAAACCGGCGTGCTGAATGCGCTGCGTGTCGCTTTTGGGATGGAGCCAAAGCAATTCCTGCTGGACGCCCCCGAGAACACCATTTTCCTGATTATCGTGATGGTCTGGATCCAGACCGGTTTTGCCATGGTTATTCTTTCGGCGGCCATCAAGGGCGTCCCGGCAGAACTGGTGGAAGCTTCGCGTCTGGATGGCGCCAATCCGTGGCAGCAGTTCCGTAACGTCACCATTCCGGGGATTCGCGGTTCACTCGTCGTCGTGCTCACCACGATTACCATCGCTACTTTGAAGGTCTTCGACATCGTCCGCACCATGACCGCTGGCAACTACGAAACTTCGGTGGTGGCCAATGAAATGTATACGCAGGCGTTCCGTGCCGGCGAACCGGGCAGGGGTGCCGCCCTGGCGCTGATCCTCTTCCTTCTGGTCCTCCCAATCGTCGTTTACAACGCCCGCGTACTTCGTCAGCAAAAGGAAATCCGATGACCGTCATGCCAGCGCCGGATGAGGCGGCAAATTCACGAACTGCGGCCACGCGTGGGGGCGGTACGGCTTCACCTGTTGAAAGTTCCGCGCCGATAATGCGCCGGGTCAAAAGCAAGCTGACGTCCCGCTGGGCGACAGCCGCTGCCCTGGTCATTGCTGTGGTCTGGACTATTCCGACTTTCGGCCTGCTGGTGTCTTCCTTCCGTCCGGCCGCGAAGCAGGTGGGGCCCCGTTCAGACGGATGGTGGAACTTCTTTGGCGACTGGCAGTTCACGTTCAAGAACTACGCGGACGTCACTGCCGCGGGGGGATCACAGTCGGCCAACCTGACGCAGTACTTCGCCAACTCCCTGGCAATTGTCATTCCGGTCACTGTCTTCGTCCTGGTTCTTGCCTCCATGGCCGCGTACATTTTTGCCTGGGGAAAGTTCAGGGGCCGGGAAGCCGCCTTTATTTTTGTTTTTGCCCTGCAGATTATTCCCCTGCAAATGGCCCTGATTCCACTCCTTCAGCTGTTCACTCAAGTCCTGCAAATTCCGCCAGGTTCCTACACGCAGCTTTGGATCGCCCATACAATTTTCGGGCTGCCACTCGGCATCTTCCTGCTGCATAACTTCATCTCCGAAATTCCAGGTGAGGTCATTGAAGCCGCAAAGATGGATGGCGCCGGCCACACGACCATCTTCTGGCGGGTCATCCTGCCACTGTCAGTCCCCGCCCTTGCGTCGCTGGCGATCTTCCAGTTCCTCTGGGTCTGGAATGACCTTCTTGTGGCGCTGGTGTTCTCCGGCGGAACTGCCGACGTTGCTCCCATCACCCAGCGCCTGGCGGAAATCTCAGGAACCCGTGGCGCAAGGGACTACCTGAATCCCGCCGCCGCCTTCGTTTCCATCATCGTTCCGCTGGCCGTCTTCTTCAGCCTGCAGCGGTACTTCGTCCGGGGACTCCTTGCGGGAGGCCTCAAGGGCTAATAACTGACAGGGCCCCGTGCGGCCGGCCGGTGCGCCGGCCGCCCGCGGCCCTGCTAACCCCGGAAAGGCCATCATTCGGTGGCGGCCGGAAACGCTCAAGGGACAGATAAGGGGGCACCGTGGCACGCGCAGGCGAGAGGTCACAACGAGGCGGCCACAGTGGTGTCAGCATCGAAGACGTGGCGGCAGCGGCGGGAGTATCCACAGCCACCGTCTCGCGGGCAGTCCGGGGCCTGCCCCGGGTATCACCGGCCACAAGGGAGAAGATCCTCGAGGTAGCCGGAAACCTGGGCTACGTCGCCTCCAGTTCCGCCTCGGGACTGGCAACCGGCCGCACCAGAACCATCGGGGTGCTGGCACCCTTCGTGAGCAGGTGGTTCTTCTCCAAAGCCATCGAAGGCGCCGACCGGGAACTGCACGCCCGGAACTACAATCTTTCGCTGTTCAACCTGGGCGGCCACGGCAGCAACCGTGAGCGGCTGTTCAGCAAAACCATGGTCTATAAGCAGATCGACGCCCTGCTGGTGCTGTGTATGGCACTATCGCACGAGGAACTCGACCACCTGCAGAAGATCGATATTCCGTTGGTGGTGGTTGGCGGCCATGTTGAGGAATGCGCCTACATCGGCATCGACGACTACGCCGCCGCGTCCACCGCAGTCAGGCACCTCATCGACCAGGGCCACCGGGACATTGCCCTGCTGCACGGAGACGATGAGACAGACCTCAACTTTGACGTCCCCCGTGTCCGGATCCTCGCGTTCAAGGACGTTATGACGGCGGCCGGCCTGCCCACCCGGCCCGAATGGGACGAGTGGGGGGACTTCACCGTCCGCAGCGGACAGGAGGCCTTCCGTCGGCTCTGGTCCAAGCCCGGCGGCAGGCCGACAGCGATATTCTGTGCATCGGACGAGATGGCGATGGGCGTCATTTTCGAAGCTTCCCGGATGGGCGTCCGTGTCCCCGAGGACCTTTCCGTCGTGGGCATCGACAACCACGATTTCGCAGAGGCGATAGGCCTCACTACGGTGGGCCAGCGGCCTGACGAGCAGGCCGAGCAAGCAACCAAGATGCTGCTCGACGAACTGGACGGTGACGCAGGAGCGGTGCAGTCCGCCGTCGCGCCCCATGAACTGATCGTCAGAAGGACAACCGCCCCGCCCCAGTCCTAGCGCCGTGAGTCCCTAGGCACAGGCACAGGCACAGGCACAGGCTCAGGAAGCGCGGGCCAGCTGACGGATGGGAATCCACCGGGAGGCCAGGCGGCGGTACGCCGCGGCGGCCCCCGTCATGTCCCCCTCGGCCAGGCATTCGATGCCCAGCCTGATATCCATGGGTGAATCGTCCGGGTACACCTTGTCGGCAACAGCTCCGTAGTCCAGCTCCACCATTGAGTTCACATGGAAGAGTTCAAGCCACTCGGTGAGCTGGGCAAGATCGTCCAGCATGTCAAGGTCCGGTGCCGCCAGTGCCAGGTTGGCCACGGCATAACGGGCACGCTCCAGGGCTTCCGTGATGGGTGCCCACACCCGGACCGTGAGGATCCGCCCGGAAGCCTCCACCACGTCTTTATGGTCCGAATCCATAAACAGGGAAAACCAGCTGAAGGGGATCCCCCAGGTGGATGCCCTGGTGTGCACCCGGATGGACCCGTCACGCGCCTTCACCTGGTCGATCCGCTCCTGGTGCTTGTCCCGCTGCTCTTCAGGAATCAACAGCTCAGCCAGCGGGCCGTGGATTCCCTCCATCAGCGCGTTCGCCGCCAAGCCGGCCCGCAGTACCAATTGGCTGGGACAATACAGCAGCTCAGGCTCTGCGTCAGCACCGTCGTCGGACGTGCCTCCGCCGGCAGCCGGGGCAGTGGTGACACGCACCAGGTCGGTTCGTCCGGTGGGGAACGGGTCGCCGCCGGATCGGGTGATCCGCCCCAGCGAGGCCAGCAATTCCGCGTTTTCGACGGCGGCGCGCGAGGCAGTCTGCGCGCCCGCCGCGGCGATCGCTTTCCGCTGCTCCTCGGGAAAGGCGTCCAGGGGTTCGTAGACGCGGAGCGTCGAGGAGAATGGCAGGCCTGCCTGGCCCCGGTAGAGGTTTCCCGTCATCACGGCCTCCTTGAATGGGTCCAGGACAATGTCATTAGTCTGCCAGTTCCACCAGCACGGGTGCGTGGTCCGACGCGCCCTTGCCCTTGCGCTCTTCGCGGTCGATCGACGCGCCGGTCACCCGTGCAGCCAGGGCGGGGGAGGCCAGCACGAAGTCGATCCGCATGCCTTCCTTCTTGGGAAAGCGCAGCTGGGTGTAATCCCAGTAGGTGTAGACGCCGGGGCCGGGCGTGTACGGGCGGACCACATCCGTGAAGCCTGCGGATTCGAAAGCATGGAACGCCTCGCGCTCGGGCGGGCTGACGTGGGTGTACCTGTTGTTGACGAACAGGTCGATGTCCCACACGTCGTCGTCGAACGGCGCGATGTTCCAGTCACCCATCAGTGCCACCTGTGCCTGGGGGTTTTGGGCGACGAGTCCCTGCGCATGCGTCTTGAGGCTCTCCAGCCACTTGAGCTTGTACGGCATGTGTTCGTCGTCCAGGGAGCGGCCATTGGGGACGTAAAGGCTCCAGATCCGGACGCCGGCGCAGGTGGCAGCCATGGCACGGGCTTCCTGCACTGGCTCCGTGCCGGCCTTGCCAAACGCGGGCTGGTCAAGGAACGTCCGCTCAACATCTTCAAGCCCCACGCGGGACGCGATGGCTACGCCGTTCCACTGGTTCACGCCGAAGTGGGCCACTTCGTAGCCCATCCGCTCAAAGAGTTCCCACGGGAAGTTTTCGTCCTTGCACTTGGTTTCCTGGATGGCCAGGACGTCACAGTCGCTGCGCTGCAGCCAGGCTTCCACGCGGTCGGCACGGGCTCTGAGCGAATTCACATTCCAGGTAGCAATCTTCACAGTTCCTAACTTACCGTGGCCGCGCCACCACGGGTAAAGCCCAGGTAAAGCACCGGTAAGGCCCCGGGCAAGCTCCCGGCAGGCGCATTCGGGGTGATCCCGGTCCGGTGGAGTTTAGTAGGAAGTCCGAGTATATTCGCAACCAGAAATGACCTGCGTCACACGCGAAGGAGCTTCCGGCCATGGTGCGCGAGCTTTCCCACTACGTCGGCGGCCAGCATGCAGCCGGCAGGTCCGGCCGCTTCGGCGACGTCTTTGACCCCTGCACAGGAACTGTGCAGGCCCATGTTCCGCTGGCCGGCCGGGACGAGGTATCCAATGCCGTTGCTGTCGCCGCAAAGGCCCAGGAGGAATGGGCGGCCATGAACGCCCAGCGCCGCGGCCGGATACTGCTCCGGTTCGTGGACCTGGTCAACCGGGACATGGACGAACTGGCGCGGCTGCTGTCCTCGGAACACGGAAAAACCCTCGCCGACGCCCGGGGAGACATCCAACGCGGCCTGGAAGTGGTGGAGTTCGCCGCCGGCGCACCGCACCTGCTCAAGGGGGAGTTCTCCACCGAGGCAGGACCTGGGATAGACATCCATTCGCTGCGCCAGCCCCTTGGTGTGGTGGCCGGGATTACGCCGTTCAACTTTCCCGCCATGATTCCGCTCTGGAAGTCCGGGCCGGCCCTGGCCGCGGGCAACGCGTTCATCCTCAAGCCCTCCGAACGGGATCCTTCCGTGCCGCTGCGCCTGGCCGAGCTGTACTCCGAAGCTGGCGTGCCGGACGGCGTGTTCAACGTGGTCAACGGCGACAAGGAGGCGGTGGACGCCCTCCTGGAGGATCCCCGGGTCAAGGCCATCGGGTTTGTGGGCTCCACCCCTGTTGCCCAGTACATCTATGCCACGGCGGCCGCCCACGGCAAGCGGGCGCAGTGCTTCGGCGGAGCAAAGAACCACATGGTGGTGATGCCGGACGCAGACCTGGACCAGGCTGCCGACGCCCTCATCGGTGCGGGATACGGCTCGGCCGGGGAGCGCTGCATGGCCGTTTCGGTGGCTGTTCCGGTGGGGCAGGAAACCGCTGACCGGCTTGTCGCCAAACTCCAGGACCGGGTGAAGGGCCTGAAAGTGGGCCACAGCCTCGACCGGGACTCGGACTTCGGCCCGGTGGTGGCCGCCTCGGCCAAGGAACGGATCGAAGGCCTTATCCAGGCGGGACTGGACGAGGGCGCCACGCTCCTGGCGGACGGCCGGGGAATCACGGTGGAAGGCTACGAGAACGGTTTCTGGGTGGGGCCAACGCTTTTTGACCACGTGAGGCCAAACATGGGCATTTATCGGCAAGAGATCTTCGGTCCCGTCCTCAGCGTGGTGCGGGCGTCCGACTACGACGAGGCGCTGCAGCTGTGCAGCAGCAATGAGTTCGGCAACGGCGTGGCCATCTTCACGCGCGACGGCGACGCAGCCCGGGATTTCGCCGCCCGGGTGGATGTGGGCATGGTGGGCATCAACGTCCCCATCCCGGTGCCGATCGCGTATTACACGTTCGGGGGCTGGAAGGCGTCCGGGTTCGGCGACCTGAACCAGCACGGCGCAGACGCCTTCCGTTTCTACACCAAGACCAAGACAGTCACCACACGGTGGCCCTCAGGCATACGGCACGGGGCCAGCTTCGTGATGCCGGAAGGAAGCTGATGACGGACAGCCTGAAGCCGGCTGCGGACAACCAGGCCGAGGTGCACTTTGAGCGCCGCGACCGGTTGGGGATCATGACCCTCAACCGGCCCCAAGCCGTCAACGCGTTGACCGCGGGAATGGTGGATGCGCTGCTCGGGCAGCTCACCGCATGGGCGGACGACGACGGCGTTGCCACGGTCCTGGTGCGGGGCGCCGGTGACCGTGGGCTGTGCGCCGGGGGCGACATTGTGGCCATCTACGAGGACATGCTGGCCGGCGGCGGCCTGACGGCGGACTTTTGGCAGGTGGAGTACCGGCTCAATTCCCTGATCGCCCGCTACCCCAAGCCATATGTGGCTTTGATGGATGGCCTGGTGCTCGGCGGCGGCGTGGGGATTTCCGCGCACGGATCGGTCCGGGTGGTGACTGACCGTACCCGGATGGGCATGCCGGAGACCACCATCGGTTTTGCGCCCGACGTCGGCGGGACCCTTCTGCTGGCCCGGGCACCGGGGGAGTCGGGAACCCATGCGGCGCTGACCGGCACCCACCTGAGCGGGACGGATGCCCTGCACCTTGGACTCGCCGACCACTATGTTCCGTCAGACAGGCTCAAGGACCTGCTGGCGGCACTGGAAACCGAAACTGCGGAAGCCGCCGTCGCGCGTTACAGCGAGGCGCCGCCGCCCTCGGCCCTTGAGGAGCAGCGTGACTGGATTGACACGTGTTACGCCTCCGATGACGCCGAGGAAATTGTCCGGCGCCTCCGGAGCTTTGACGGCGACGCCGGCGAAGCCGCCCGGATTGCCGCAGACACCATCGAAGCAAAGTCGCCCACGGCCGTGAAGGTCACGCTGGCCTCCCTCCGCCGCGTGAAGGGCCTAAGCCTCGATGAGGCCCTGGCGCAGGAGTACCGGGTAGGTTTGCGGTTCCTGGAAACGCCGGACTTCCGGGAGGGCATCCGGGCGCAGGTGGTGGACAAGGACCGCACGCCCCGCTGGCGGCCGCCCACCCTGGCGGAGGTGCTGCCCCAGCAGGTGGGGCGCTTCTTTGAGCCCTTGGGCAGCAAGGAACTTGACCTGCAGCTAAAGGAGACGGACCATGCCTGAGATGTACACCGTTGCGTTCTTGGGCCTCGGCCACATGGGCGGACCCATGGCGGTGAACCTGGTCAAAGCGGGGTACACGGTAGCCGGTTTCGACGTCGTGCCCGCAGCCCTTGAAGCAGCCCGTACACATGGTGTTCCGGTCGCGGCCAGTGCTGGCGAGGCAGTATCCGGTGCGGACGTGGTCCTCACCATGTTCCCGAGCGGCCGGCATGTGCTTGATGCCTACCTGGGCAGGGCTGGCGGCCCTGGCCTGCTGGCGGTGGCTGCCGCCGGAACGATGTTCCTGGACTGTTCCACCATCAACGTGGACGAAGCCCGGGAAGCAGCGAGGCTGGCCAATGAAGCCGGACACCGCTCGGTGGATGCCCCGGTCTCCGGCGGAGTGGTGGGCGCCGAAGCCGGCACCCTCACGTTTATGGTCGGCGGGGATAACGCGGACTTCGAGGCGGTGCTGCCGCTGCTGGACGTGATGGGCAAACGCGTGGTCCACTGCGGTGCCCATGGTGCTGGACAGGCTGCCAAAATCTGCAACAACCTGATCCTGGGCGCCTCAATGATTGCCGTAAGCGAGGCCTTTGTGCTGGGGGAGAAGCTGGGCCTGAGCCACCAGGCGCTGTTCGACGTGGCCTCGGCAGCGTCCGGACAATGTTGGGCCCTCACCACGAACTGCCCCGTTCCCGGTCCCGTCCCCACCAGCCCGGCCAACCGCGATTACCAGCCCGGCTTCGCCGGTGCCCTGATGGCCAAGGACCTCAACCTCGCCGTCAACGCACTGCACAGCACAGGAGTTGCAGCCCGGGTTGGACCGCTGGCTGCCGAAATCTACGATACGTTTGCCGCGGAAGGCGGTGCAGGCCGGGATTTCTCCGCGATCATCACGGACATTCGGGACAGGTCGAACGCCGAGGACAATCCGGCTGCCGTGGCGGCATCCGGATCGGCGGCTGCCGGAAACCCGGCGGCCGGCGTTCCAGCCCCGGAATCACCGGCATCACAAGCACATCAGGCAGCGCAGGACGATGGGAGCCCCGAATGACGGAATACACGAACATCCTCGTGGAACAGCGAGGCCGGGTGGGCCTGGTGACGTTGAACCGGCCGCAGGCGTTGAATGCGCTGAACAAAGCCACCATGGAGGAGCTCGTGTCCGCCGTCCGTGCCATGGATGCTGATCCTGGTGTGGGGGCGGTGGTCATCACCGGCTCGGGCAAGGCCTTCGCCGCAGGGGCTGACATCAAGGAAATGGCGGCCCAAGGTTACATGGACATGTACGCCGCCGACTGGTTCCGCGGCTGGGAGGACTTCACCAGGCTCCGCATACCCACGATTGCCGCAGTCTCGGGATTTGCCCTGGGCGGGGGCTGTGAGCTGGCGATGATGTGCGATCTCATCATCGCCGGGGACAACGCGAAGTTCGGCCAGCCGGAGATCAACCTGGGCGTACTGCCTGGGATGGGCGGATCCCAGCGCCTGACCCGCGCCGTGGGCAAGGCCAAAGCAATGGACCTGATCCTCACCGGAAGGTTCATCGGGGCAGAGGAAGCTGACCGTTGCGGCCTGGTGTCCCGCGTGGTGCCCGCTGAGGATGTTGTGGACGAGGCAATGAAAGCTGCCGAGGTGATCGCCGCCAAGTCCAAGCCGGCGGCCATGGTGGCGAAAGAGGCCGTGAACGCCGCCTTCGAAACCGGGCTGGCCCAAGGCGTCCTGTTCGAACGCAGGCTGTTCCATTCCCTTTTCGCCACTGAGGACCAGAAGGAAGGCATGGCGGCGTTCACGGAAAAACGCCAGCCCGAATTCAAGCACCGCTGAGCGACATCGACTCCCGGTAAGCGGCCAGGTCCGCGGCCATCTCCTCGGCCATCAGATGGTTATTGATGACGACGGCGGTCCAGGCGGCAGCTGCCGCGGAGGCGAGCACCTGCGCCTTCAGATCCGTCACGTTTCCCGCCGCCCACACGCCCGGTACGGACGTGGCGCCATCTGCATCGGTCGCGAGGTATGTTCCCATTCCGGTGGGGTGCTCGGACGGAGCCAGCCCGAGGCCGGCGAAAGCTTCCAGCCGTGCCTGGACCCGTGGACCCACCACCAGGGCCTCCACCGCAACTTCCGGTCCTCCGGCCAGGGCAACACCCCGCAGGCGGTCCTCCTCCACCCGGACCGATTCCACCGCGCCGGCTGCCACTTTAATCCCGCGGGCTGCCAGTTGTTCCGCTTCGATTTCGGACGGGACCACCTTGTTGTTGAGGAACAGCGTGATGTCGCTGCTCCACTGCCGGAAGAGCAGGGCCTGGTGCACGGACCACGGTCCGTTCCCCAGGATGCCAATTGCCTGGTCCTGCACCTCCCAGCCGTGGCAGAACGGGCAGTGCAGCACGTCCTTGCCCCAGCGTTCCCGGAGCCCGGGAACGCCCGGCAGTTCGTCGACCAGGCCCGTGGTGACCAGGAGCCGACGGCCGCGAAGCTGTGTCCCGTCGTCGAGCGTTACTTCGAAGCCCTGGTCCACGTCGCCGCGGGCGGCAAGCACCCTGCCACGGACGACCGCCGCACCGTAGCTCCCGGCCTCCTCCCGGCCCATGGCGAGGAGGTCGGCAGGCTTGATGCCGTCTCGGGACAGGAAGCCATGGACTCCCTCGGCGGGGGCGTTGCGTGGTTCACCGCTGTCCACCACCACGACGGAGCGGCGGCTGCGCCCCAGCATCTGTGCGGCGCTCAGCCCGGCTGCGCCGCCGCCGATAATCAGGACATCGGCCATTGATTCTCTGGATTTCGTCATAGGTCCAATGATCTGGTGGCTCTCCTTCGATTGGCAAAGGCTTTTGCCGAAGTGGCAAAATAGGGCCATGGATGAACAACTGGATGACGTCTTGGCGGCTGTTGGCCCGAGGCTGCGTGCACTCCGTCTCACGAGGGACATCACCTTGTCAGCACTGGCGGAGGCCACCGGAATCTCGGTCAGCACGCTGTCCCGGCTGGAGTCCGGCCAGCGCCGGCCAAACCTCGAGCTTCTCCTGCCGCTGGCCAAAGCCCACCAGGTGCCGCTCGATGAACTGGTCGGTGCGCCTGCCACCGGGGATCCGCGCGTCCACCTGCGTCCCATCAAGGCAAGGGGAATGACGATCATTCCGCTCACCAGGAAGCCGGGCGGCATCCAGGCCTATAAGCACATCCTGCCTGCGGGGCCGCTGGAGGAGCCCAGCCCGAAGGTGCATGAGGGCTACGAGTGGCTGTACGTCCTTAACGGAAATCTTCGAATGATTCTCGGCACCCAGGACCTCGTACTCCGCGCTGGGGAAGCGGCGGAGTTTGATACCCGCGTGCCGCACTGGTTCGGCCGCGCGGACGGTAAACCCGTGGAATTCCTCAGCCTTTTCGGCACGCAGGGGGAACGGATGCATGTCAGGGCCAAGCCCGCCTGAACCAGGGTCCCAGCCTGTGCGCAGGTGCGTAAGGTAGACAGGGGAGACCAAACGTGGACGCGGACGGGGGAGTTGTATGTGGGGAACGGCGGCGGACGAAGGCGGCTCAACCGAGAACCTTACCGGACTGGTGGGCATAGCCGCCCGCGGCATCGAGCAGTTGGGCGAGTGGGGGGTGGGGCTCTTCACCCTTGCTGAAACCGTGGTGCCGCCCATCCCCAGCGAAGTGATTTTGCCACTTGCCGGCTACCTCGCACGGCAAGGGGCCCTGAACCTGGTCCTCGTTTTTGTCACCAGCACGCTGGGAGCCTACCTGGGTGCACTTTTCCTGTACTGGCTGGGCGCCAAGCTTGGGCTTGAGCGATCCATCCGCGGCTTATCCCGGCTGCCCCTGGTGGACCGGGAGGACTTCGAGCACGCAGCGGGCTGGTTCCGCCGTCATGGACGGTCGTCCATCTTTTTTGGCAGGTTGCTTCCGGGAGTGCGGAGCCTGATCTCCCTTCCTGCCGGGGCTTCCGCAATGCACCTTGGAACGTTCAGCCTTTACACCCTGGCAGGCAGCGGACTGTGGAACGGGGCGCTCCTGGGGCTGGGCTACCTGGTGGGCACGCAGTACAGAATTGTCGAGGAGTACTCCCGGTTCCTGAACTACGCCGTCTATGCCGCCGTGGGCGTCGCCGTGGTGCTGCTCGTGGTCAGGCGCATCAAGCGTAAGAAGGCCGCACGCTGATCCGGCTGCGGGGAAGTTCGTCCAGGAACGGCTCCGTGCCCTGTTCAGGAATCAGTGAAGTCGCCTGCATTCCGGCGGAAGTCACGTAGGATCCGGATCAGCTGATCCACATCATCCGGCCCGAATCCGGGGTCGCTGAAAACACCTGCGTTCAGTGCCGCCGTCGAACGCTTCACCAGGGTGCGGCCCTCTGCGGTGAGCTCCACCAGCGTGGTGCGGCCATCCGTAGGGTGCGGGGAGCGGCGCACCAGCCCGGCGTCCTGGAGCCGGTCCACCGCGTTGGTGATGGAGGTCGGGTGGACCTGGAGGAGCGTGCTCGCCTTCTTCATGGGAAGGGATCCGTTCCGTGCGAAGCTCAGCAGCGCGAGCAGCTCATAGCGGGCGAACGTCAGCCCGAATGGCTTGAGGGTGAGTTCGATCCTGGCCAGCAGGATCTGCTGGGTCCGCATGATCGCCGTGATGGCAGCCATCGGCGCAGCGACGTCCGCCCAGCCGCGCTCCTCCCAGTTGCGGCGGGCATCTGCAATGGGATCACGGGATAGCGGACTGCCCACAGCCAGCCTTTCGCAGAGTGATGTACCTCACGTGAGTGGTGGACCTGTGCAATATACTAGGACATCCAATGGTTCGTACAGCGGTTTGGGAGCAAGGGGGATCGCCGATGTACCCCCCGGCACATAATGCAGGAGCACCGCCGTATCCGGATGCGGACCTCATGTACATCGTGGACCTCCTGGCGGCCGCTGAGCGTGACAGGTACTTCACCATCCGCAGCTTCCTGCAATCCTCCGTCCGGCAGCCCTCCATTGAATACTGGAACCGCGAGGAGTTCCCCTTTGGCCTGCTGGCGGACATGGGAAGGTACGGCCTCGGCGCCCTGCAGCTGGATGGCAGCTCCGCCCTCTTCAAGGGCCTGATGTACGTAGAACTTGCCCGGGCGGATGTGTCCCTGTCTGCGCTGGCCGGGATCCATAACGAGTTGATTCTCGGGATGATCAGCCAACTGGGGTCCGAGGAGCAAAAGGCCCGGTGGCTGCCGGGCCTGAGAACTTTCCGCCACCTCGGAGCCTTCGCGCTGACGGAGCCGGAGCACGGCTCGGACATCGCCGGCGGGCTGGAAACCTCAGCGAGGCTCGACGGCGGCAGCTGGGTACTCAACGGGGCCAAGCGCTGGATCGGGGCGGGGACCATCGCCGATTTCGCTCTGGTATGGGCGCGGGACGAGGCGGACGGGGAAATCAAGGGTTTCATCGTTGAGACAGACCGTGCCGGCTATACCGCCACCAAGATCTCGAACAAGATCGGTCTGCGAATCATGCAGAACGCGGACATTGTGCTCGAGGACGTAAGGATTCCTGCCGCCAATCTTCTGCCCGGGGCCACCAGTTTCTCCCGAACCAACGAACTGCTCCGGGACTCCCGCGCCTGGGTTGGCTGGCAAGGTGCCGGCATCCAGCTGGCGGCCTTCGACGTCGCCCGCGCCTACACCTTGGACAGGCGGCAGTTCGGCAAGGAGCTGGCCCGATTCCAGCTGGTCCAGCAGCAGCTGGCGGACATCCTGGGCAACGCTTCCGCATCCTTGGCGCTGATGGTGCAGTTGGCCCGCATCCAGGAAGGCGGGAAGCTTGAGATGGCGCAGGCGGCCATGGCCAAAGCCACCATCACGCGTTTGGCACGTGCCTCGGTGGCTATGGGCCGTTCACTCCTGGGCGGCAATGGCATCAGCAGCGACTATGAAATGGGCAAGCTCTTCGGTGACGCCGAAATCCTTTACACCTACGAGGGCACCTACGAGATCAACTCTCTCATCGTGGGCAGGGCGGTCACCGGAAAATCCGCCTTCCTCTAAGTTCCACCTTCTTCACCCAAGCCGGGGCCGGGCCGTCGTCGCGCCGGACCGTTGTCGCGCCGGACCGTTGTCCCGCCGGCCCGGCATGGGTAGCATCAAACACTAAGCCTACTTAGTGTTTAACCCGGATGTTCGCTCGAAAGGGGAGGCGGAATGCGCGTCAAGAACTCAGTAGTGGTGATTACGGGCGCGTCCAGCGGGATCGGGAGGGCCACCGCACTGCGCTTCGCCGCCAAGGGGGCCCGGCTGGTCCTGGCTGCCCGGGGAATGGAACCACTCGAAGCCGTTGCTGCACAATGCAGGAAACGCGGCGCGAAGGCAATCGCCGTCCCCACCGACGTCACCGACCCGGGCAAGGTGGAGGCACTGGCATCCCGTGCCGTGGAGGAGTTCGGGCGGCTGGATGTGTGGGTCAACAACGCAGCGGTCGGTGCGTTCGGCCTGCTGACCGAGATTCCTCCAAAGGAGTTCCAGCGGGTACTGGATGTCAACATCGCCGGCTACGTAAATGGCGCCCGGGCGGCGCTGACCCGCCAGACAGCCCAGGGCTCTGGCACCCTGATCAATGTTTCGTCCATCGTGGCGCAAATACCGCTGCCCTACTCCGCCGCGTACTCCATTTCCAAGGCCGCGGTGCGGGCCCTCAGCATCAGCCTGCGCTCGGAATTGGCCCGCGAAGGCGTTACCGGCGTTAACGTGTGCACGGTCCTCCCGGCCACCATTGACACGCCGTTCTACCAGAACGCAGCCAACTTCACGGGCCGCCGCCCCATGGCATTGCCCCCCGTCTACACCCCGCAGCGGGTGGCGAAAGCCGTGGTGAAACTCGCTGCCCACCCGCGCCGGGAAACCGTGGCAGGAGGAGTGGCGGGCCGGCTCCTGGTCCTGCAGCACAAGTTCACGCCGGGCGCAGTGGAAGCGGCCACGGCAAGCCAGGTGGACCGCCGCCAGCTCTCGCGGCGGCGGTCAGCCACTGTGACTACAGGGAACCTTCACCAGGCGTCGCAATCCATCGGGAAGGCGTCCACCACGGGCGGATGGCACGGCCGACGGCGGACGGCGCAGCGGGCGGTAGCGGGCGCGGCAGCACTGGCGGGAGCTGCAGTGGCATTGCGGAAGCGGCTGGGCTGATTGCCGGGAGCTGTCCCCGGCCGGACATCCCGGCTCGCGCCGTTGTCCCCGCGGGTACTGCCTAGAGGTTCCTTTCGGCGTAGGCCCGCAGCGCGTCCCGGACGAAACCGGCGCCCGCCTCGCCACCGTAGTTGGCCGCGAACCTGGCGTCGGCCACGTACATCTCCGCCAGCCCCACGACATAACCCTTTACGTCCCCTCCGCTTTCCGATGCCGGAGTGCCGGGGATGGACGTCAACCAGTCAACGTGGCGCCGCGCCAGGTCCTGCGCTTCGGAGCTGTCGGCGGCGAGTCCTGATCCCGACGCTGCAATCCAGTCGCTGCCCAGCTTTTCGGCGCGGGACTTCCACTCCTGTTTCTGCTCTGTTCCCATGCCCCGCCACCATGCGTCGCTTTTGGCGTAGGCCTCCTTGCCCCAGCGCTCCTCCACCTCGTCCTTGTACTGGGTGTGGTCGAAGCCGTCAAACATCTTTTCGGCCATGAGTTCGCCTCCTCCTTTCACTGTTTCGATTGTTTGCTGTACGGACAGAACCTGGCGGGCCAGCCGCGCCTGCTCCTGCCGCAGCCAGTCCAGGTGGCGGCTCAGCGCTTTGACCGCGTCTGTCTCGTGCTGGAAGACCTCAGCGATGGCCGGCAGCCCCAGCCCGAGTCCCCGGAGCAGGAGGATCCGCTGCAGCTGCAGGAGCGCTGCCCCGTTGTAGTAGCGGTAGCCGTTACGCCCAACGCGGGTGGGCTTCAGCAGCCCGATGTCGTCATAGTGCCGGAGGGTCCGGCTTGTTGTGCCTGCCATCCTGGCGACATCCTGGATGGACCAGTCGACGGCGGCCTCCGCTTCGGTTGCTTCCATGCTTCGAGCGTAGGGGTTGACGCAGCGTCAAGGTCAAGCCGGTTTCCCGGGGTATCGGTTACGCAGTGGTCGGGTGCGGGGCGAGCGGGCGCGGGCCTGGGCGACCAGGCGCGTGAAGGCGAAGATGAAGACTGCCTCGATAAGGATCATCAGCGCCACAAGCAACCATTGTTCCTCGGCAACAAAAACGACGCAGCCTGCGAGCGCGAGCACTGTCCCGAGCACCAGGGTGTAGACGGCAAATCCGACGGCAACGCGCGCACTGCGGACGCCGGTCCGGAAACCGAAACCCTGTGGCTCTCCGCCGGGCTGTCCGGGAACGCGGTCCGGCGCGGCAGGCGGAAGCCTGTCGAACTCTTCCCACGGATCCTTCGTTGGGTCGTTGCCCGGAACGTTGTCCGGGTGCTGTCCGGTCATAGTCCAAGTATCCCAGCACCCGCCCAGGGATAGGGAGAGGGGCCAGGGAACGGGGACGGGAGCCAGGTCACCAAGCCCTGCGCGACGTTCACCGATGTCCTTGACCAAGCAGAAGCAGGGGACACAAAAACAGCGGCCCCTCCAACTGACGTTGGAGAGGCCGCTGCTGTGGCGACATTCCTCCTGCAGGTGCGGGAGGGAAGCCGAAGCCTTAGAGCGGGCGGATGTTCTCTGCCTGCGGGCCCTTGGGACCCTGGGTCACATCGAATTCAACCTTCTGGTTCTCATCGAGTGAGCGGTATCCGCTGCTGGCGATTGCTGAGTAATGGGCGAAAACGTCAGCGGACCCGTCATCGGGGGCAATGAAGCCAAAACCCTTTTCGGCGTTGAACCATTTAACTGTGCCTGTTGCCATGGCTGCATTCCTTCGTGTGACTCTGATTCTCTCCCCGGGCCACCGGCCCGAGGTGCGCGGAGAACGTCCCCCGCAGTCCCCAACGTACGGGGCCAACGCCAACCATGCAAGGGTAACGACAATAAAGTGTCGTCAGCGCATGCCCTCGCGGCGGATTGCGGTGGCAATGGCAGCGGCCCTGGTTTCCACTCCCAGCTTGGCGTAGATGTGGGCGAGGTGGGTCTTGACCGTGGCCTCCGAGATGAAGAGGCGCTGTCCGAGTTCCCGGTTGCTGAGGCCTTGCGTGAGGAGGCTGAGCAGTTCGGCCTCGCGCGGAGTGAGGATTTCGTCGGGGTTGCGCAACTGCTGGAAAAGCCGCGATGCCACCGGGGCGCTCATGACGCTCTTGCCTTGGACTGCCCCGCGGATGGCAGCGAAAATCTCATCAGGTGCGGCGTCCTTCAGCAGGTAGCCCATCGCGCCGGCGTCCACTGCCCGCACGATGTCCGCATCGGAGTCGTAGGTGGTGAACACCAGGATGGCCTGCCCTGTGTTGCGCTCGCGGATCCGCTGGATGGCCTCGATCCCGTCCATGCCCGCGCCCATGGCCAGGTCCATCACCACCACCGCGACGGCGTCCTGTTCCAGGCGTTCCAGCGCTTCCTCCCCGGAGGCTGCCTCGGCGACGACGGCGATATCAGGTTGGGTGCCCAGCAGGGCCCGCAGCCCGCTCCTCACCACCAGGTGGTCGTCCACCAGCAGCACCGTGATGGCGCTCATGCAGGGTCCTCCATGCTTGCAGGCTCCGCCGGCGCGGGCAGCTGGGCAGCGACGATGGTCCCTTCGCCGGGTGCGCTTTCCACCGAGAAAACGCCGCCCAGCTGCTCCACCCGCTGCCGCATGGCCCGCAGTCCGTAGCCTCCGGCGTCCGACGGCGGTGCTGCCGCCGCAGGATCGAAGCCGGCGCCGTCGTCGTGGACGTCCAGGGTGACGGCGTCGGGAAGGTAGCCAAGAGTTACGGTGGCGGTGGCGGCGCCCGCATGGAGCTTGATGTTTGAGGCAGCGCTTTGGACTACCCGGAGGAGGGCGTGGCGCACATCCGGCGGCACCGGCCGCCGTTCACCCGTGACCAGGATCCTGGCGTCCGGAACGTACTGCCTGGCCGCGAAAAGCAGGGCCTCAGGCAAGGGCGACGCGTCCAGTCCGGGAGAGGCAAGTTCATGGACCAGGCTCCGGGTCTCGGACAGGTTGCCCCGGAGCAACGCAGTGGCCTGGCCGAGGTCGGCGTGGGCTGAAGGACTGGGCCACGCCCTGCCGGCTGCCTCCAGCAGGAGCAGGCTGCTGGCCAGCCCCTGGGTGACGGTGTCGTGGATTTCCCGGGAGACACGCTCCCGTTCGGCGATGGTTCCTGCCCGGCGCTCGCTGGCCGCCAGTTGCCCTTGGGCGAGGGAGACTTCCGCGTGCAGGCGGCGCTGTTCCTCGGCGTCGTGCTGGATCCTGTCGTAGATCAAGGTCAGCATCAGTCCCACGGCGAGCGGGCCGAGGAGCATGGCAAGGTCAGTGCCGCTGCTCAGCCGGAACAGCCCTGCCGCGGTGGCAACAGCGGTGGCTCCTGCCGCTGCGTACGCGGCTGCACCGCTCAGTGCACTGCGGCACAGGAAGAAAAGCGCAAACGAGCACCAGGCAAAGCTCGGCGCCGCAATGACCAGGACGGCCCACACTGCAACCAGGGTGAATACCCAGGGCGCTCCCGGTTTCCCGCGCGATGAAAGGACGGCAACGGCAAAGTACAGCAGGCAGGCCGCCGCAGCCAGCCCCAGGACCAGGACGTTGTCTGCGGGGCTGTGCCGCATCACGTACCGGACAAGGGACGCCACCAGCAGGACGGCGAAGCCACCATGAACGGCGGCATCAATGCTGCGGAAGCGGGCTGCGGTGCTGGTGGACGCCCTGGTCCCGTCCGCGCCGGTCCCGCCGGGAGCGATCGAGTCGGGGAAGGATGCGGCCGGGGCGGCGCTGGCGTGGGGAGGCATGGGAATTCCGGTTCCGGTGGGGAATGCTACCCACCATGCTATTGCCCCGGCACGTGCACCGTCTCTCAACCTTTTGGCTGATACGGCTGGCCTATTGGAGCAGGACGCTACAGCCAAAGGCCCGATGGCAGGCAGCAGGAGTCCCGGAAGGATTGGGGATGAAACGAACCCCGCTCCGAATGTGGGGCTCCGAGCAAAGGAATCAGCATGAAGAAGTCCACGAAAGTTCTTGCCGCCGCAGCAGCCAGCGCCCTGGCCCTCACCGCCGGGGTAACGGTTGCCGCCAATGCTGGCGCCGGTTCCGCTCCCACTGCCGTCCCTGCTGCCGACATCCAGCCCGTACCGGAGAACGTGGTGCAGCAGAACCGTATCTCGGTCGGCGCCTCGGCCAAGGCGGTGCAAGCGGCGCTGGCCAAATGCCAGGCTGACAAACTTCCCTTTGTGACGGTGGCCCTGGTGGACCGCTTCGGGACTGTCCAGGCGCTGCTTCGGGGCGACAACGCGGCCGAGCACACCATTGAAGCCGCACAGCAGAAGGCCTACACCGCCGCCGCCTTTGGAACCCCCACCAGTGAACTGGCAAAGCGAATCAACGGAACCGGACCCAGCATCGCCGACCTCCCCGGCACCCTTTTCCTGGCGGGCGGCGTCCCGCTGAAGGTGAACGGGGTTTCGGTGGCCGGCATCGGCGTCGGCGGCGCTCCCGATGGCGCGCTGGATGAGGCCTGTGCTGCAGCCGGTGCGGACGCCATCGCTACCGCCGGTTCCGCTCAGTAGGCTAAGCGCATGAGGTGGTTCGGGGCCCTGTTTGTGGCGCTTATCCTGACCGCGTGCCAGGCGGGTCCGGGGGAGCCGCAGCAGTCGGGGTCCCCTCCGCCGTCGGTCCTGGACCCTGCGGACGCCCTACCGTCCGCAGGGTCCCCGGCATCCCCCGCGTCCCCGGCGTCCCCCGCCCCGGCTGCACCAGCCACCACGCCGCCTGCGCTCCCCGCTGAAGCGCAGGCGCAGGTTGACCAGGAGTTGATAGCCGCAGCCAAGGCCAACAACGCGCCGCTGGTCAGCCAACTGATTGCCCGTGGGGGCAATGTCAACGCCAAGGACGCCATCCAGGATTCGGCTTTCCTCTACGCGGGGGCCGAAGGATTCAATGAGGTGCTCCGGCTGACTTTGGCCGCCGGGGCCGACGTCGCGAGCACCAACCGGTACGGCGGGACAGCCCTTATTCCGGCCAGCGAACACGGCCACGTGGAGACGGTGCAGATCCTGATCGATGCAGGAGTGCCGGTGAACCATGTCAACAACCTGGGCTGGACTGCCATGCAGGAGGCCATCCTGCTGAACAACGGCGGGCCCAGGCAGCAGGAAGTGGTCCGGCTTCTCCTGGCAGCAGGCGCCGACCCCAACATCAGGGATCCGCAGGGAAGGACAGCACTGCAGAACGCCGAACGGCTGGGCTTCGCGGACATCGCCGCTTTGCTTCGCGCCCGGGATTGACTTCGATCCGCTACACAGCCTCGAGGACGCTGACGTAGTTGGCGATGCCCACGCCGCCCATGTTCTGGACCGCGGCGCGGCGGGGGTTGGCGAGCTGCATGCCGCCTGCGGTCCCGGTCAGCTGCATGGCTGTGATGACGTGCTGTGATACCCCGGTGGCTCCCACGGGATGGCCCTTGGCCTTGAGGCCGCCCGAAACGTTGACGGGCAACTTGCCGTCCTTGTACACCCAGCCCTCCTCGATGGCACGGGCACCCTGGCCCGGTTCTGTCAGGCCCATCGCCTCGTACATCAGCAGTTCGGCGATGGTGAAGCAGTCGTGCACTTCCGCGAAGTCCAGGCCCTCCAGCCCGACGCCGGCCATTTCCAGTGCGCGCTGCCAGGACACCCGGGTGGCGTTGAAGGCAACCGGGTCCCGGCGCGAGGCGGGGAAAAAGTCGTTGGCGTGGCCGAAGCCTGCCAGCCGCACAGGTGCAGTGGCACCGCCGGTCGGGGAGCTGGACAGCACGACGGCGGCGGCGCCGTCGGACACGGGGGAGCAGTCGGTGCGGCGCAGCGGCTCGGCCACCATGGGGTTCTTGTCCGAGACCGTTCGGCAGAAGTCCTCGCCCAGGTCCTTGCGCAGCTGCGCGTAGGGGTTGTCCACGCCGTTGCGGTGATTCTTCGCCGCAATGCTGCCCAGGACGTCACCCAGGGTGCGGTCGCCGTACCGCTTCCCGTAGTGCTTCGCCACCTCGGCAAAGAGCCCGGTGAAGCCGGTGGTGGAGGCCTTGCCCGCCATGTCATAGTCTGCGCCCAGCAGCCCCGCGCCTACAACGTCGGCTCCGGCATGGGTCATCTTTTCGGCGCCGATCACCAGCACCGTTTTCGCCGTGCCCGCCAGCAGGGACTTGGTGCCCTGCTGGAACGCAGCGGAACCGGAGGCGCAGGCATTTTCCACCCTGGTGGCGGAAACGTTCGCCAGATCTGCAGAGACCTGCAGCGCCAGCGACGACGGGAAGGCCAGCGGCATCATGCCCGAGTTGAACTGGCCGAGATAGATTTCGTCGATCTGGCCGGGCTCGATCCCGGCGTTCGCGATGGCCTCGGTGGCAACCTGGACGATGAGGGACTCAAGGGTTTCCTCCGTCAGTTTTCCGAAGCGGCTGTGTCCCCAGCCTGTCAGCAGGACATCCTTGCCGAACTGTTCCTGCAGGCTCATGCTGTGGCTCCTTCCAGGGCGTTGGTTGCCGGTGCTGGCGTATCCAGGGCGACGGTAAATCCGGCTTCCGTCTTTTCCCGGATCTCCTCCACGGTGACGCCCGGGGCGAGGCGGGTCAGCGTGAGCTGCCGCCCGCCGTCGTCCGTCCTGTAGAGGTCAAAGACCGCGAGGTCGCTGACGATCCGGTCCACCACCGCAAGGCCCGTCAGGGGCAGAGTGCACTCGCTCACGATCTTGGCGCTGCCGTCCTTGGCATTGTGCTCGGTGAGAACCACCACGCGGGGCGTTCCGGCCACGAGGTCCATGGCGCCGCCCATGCCCTTGACCATCTTGCCGGGGATGGTCCAGTTGGCGAGGTCACCGTTGCCGGAGACCTGCATGGCCCCGAGGATGGCTACTTTGACGTGGCCGCCCCGGATCATGCCGAAGGAGGTGGCGGAATCGAAGATGCTCCCGCCCGGCAGCACCGTGACGGTTTGTTTGCCGGCGTTGATGAGATCGGCGTCCTCCTCGCCCTCGTAGGGGAACGGTCCCATGCCGAGCAGTCCGTTTTCGCTCTGCAGCACAACCCGGACGCCGTCGGGCAGGTTGTTGGCCACCAGTGTGGGGATCCCGATGCCGAGGTTAACGTAATCGCCGTCGTTCAGTTCTTCGGCTGCGATGGCAGCCATTTCATCCCTGGTCCAGGCCATGGGGGTCTCCTTGAATGGGTAGTGGGGGTTAGGCCGGAACAGTCTCGGCAGTGCGGCGTGCTGCGGGGCGCACGGTGCGCTGCTCGATGTCCTTGACGCGGTCCCTGGCCTGCACCAGGCGCTGGACGTACACGCCGGGCGTGACGATGTGGTTGGGATCCAGTTGGCCCGGTTCCACAATCACCTCGGCCTCCGCGATGGTCAGGAGGCCGGCGGTTGCAACCACAGGGTTGAAGTTCCGGGCGGTGTAGCGATAGATCAGGTTTCCGTCCGTGTCTGCGGTGTGGGCGTGGACAAGCGCGACGTCGGCCCGAATGGCGCGCTCGCGGACGTACGTTTCGCCGTCGAACACCTCGTGTGGCTTGCCCTCGGCAACCAGGGTGCCCACACCGGTTTTGGTGTAGAAGGCGGGGATGCCGGCGCCGCCGGCGCGGAGACGCTCGGCCAGGGTTCCCTGCGGCGTGAACTCCACTTCCAGGTTGCCGGCCAGGTACTGCTCGGCGAAGAGCTTGTTTTCGCCCACGTAGCTGGCGATGACTTTGCGGACCTGGCCCGCTTCGATCAGGATGCCGAGGCCCTTCCCGTCCACTCCCATGTTGTTCGAGACCACTGTCAGGTCCTTCACGCCGGAATCGCGGACGGCCTCGATCAGGTCCGCGGGAATTCCGCTCAGGCCGAATCCGCCCACGGCAAGGGTGATGCCGTCCTGCAGTGCGCCCTCCAGGGCGACTGCGGCTGCTGGCTGAAGTTTGGACATGGCGCCTCCTCATTGAGAATCCCGCGATGGGGTCCATTTTGTGGACGCGGGGCTTGGGAAAGGACACTACGGGCGCTGCGAAAGGCCTGTCAAGCCCGGAAAATCGGGCTTACACTGCTGGTTTTACAGTGTGGACGGTAGCATTGCAGGAGTCCATAATGTGGAAGACCGGAGGGTTAAGTGACTAATTTGCCAGTACAGGGCGCCCAGGTGGTCAGCCGCATCGCCGGACTGCTGCGGCTTGTTGGCCGCAGTGCAGAGGGGCTGCCGCTGTCCGCGCTGGTGAGGGAATCGGGCCTCACCAGGCCCACCGTCCACCGGCTCCTCTCCTCCCTCGCGTCGGAGGGATTGCTGGATCACGACGCCGGCAGCGGGAACTGGGTGCTGGGCCCGGAAATGCTCCTCATGGGGTCGGTGGCTGCCGCGCGGTTTCCGCTGGAGGACCTTGCCCGGCCCAGCCTCCGAAGGCTGGCCGAGGCCACCGGTGAGAGTGCCTTCTTCTCCATCCGCCGCGGTTCCGAGACGGTATGCCTGCTGCGTGAGGAGGGGAGCTTCCCGGTCCGGTCCTTTGTGCTGCACGAGGGCGTCCGGTTCCCCCTCGGTGTGGCCTCTGCGGGCACCGCAATCATGGCGTTCCTGCCCGAGGCCGAGCAGGAGGAGTTGCTGAAGGGGTGGGCTGGACACGCAGGTGCTTTCGCCACTGCGCACACGGAGGAACTCGTCCGGGCCAACCTCGCGCAGACCAGGCTGCTGGGCTACTCGGTGAATCCGGGGCTGGTCCTCGAAGGCAGCTGGGGAATGGGCGCCGCGGTGTTTGATGCCTCAGGCAGGCCCGCCTGGGCCCTTTCCCTCACCGGGATCGAACCGCGCTTCAAGCCCGAGCGGCAGGAGGAGCTGGGCGGGCTCCTGATGGCCGAGGCGCACCGGATCACCCAGCAGCTCAGCGGGGACGGGAAGGGGCGCCGGCCGCGCTGAATTCCTACACAGCTGAATTCCTAGAGCCCTACGCGTGGCTCTTCGGGCCCCTGGTGCTTCCACCAGGTATCAAAAATGGTGACGGGGACGGTGCGCTTGTGCCGGGTCCGCAGGTACTTCTCTTCGATCAGCGCGGCAACGGATTCAGGGACGTCCCGGCCTTCCAGGTAATCGTCGATCTGGTCGTAGGTCAGGCCCAGCTCGTCCTCATCGGTGCGGCCCGGCTTGTCGTCCAGCAGGTCGGCGGTGGGTACCTTTTCCCAGACGCGGGCGGGAGCGCCGAGTTCGGCCAGCAAGGCGCGGTTCTGCCGCTTGTTCAGCCCAAACAGCGGAAGGATGTCTGCGCCGCCGTCGCCGTATTTGGTGAAGAAGCCGGTGACGGACTCCGCGCCGTGGTCGGTGCCGAGGACAAGGTAGTTGTGTTCCCCGGCCAGGGCATACTGGGCGATCATGCGGGTGCGTGCCTTGGTGTTGCCCTTGTGGAAGTCGGAGATTTCCGAGCCCACGGTCTTCTCGAATTCATCCTCGAAGCCATCCACCGCCGCCGAGATGTTGAACGTCCACTCGGTTTTGGGCTGGATGAAGTCCAGGGCAGCCTGGGCGTCTTCTTCGTCATGCTGGACGCCATAGGGCAGGCGCACGGCCACGAAGTTCGCGTCCACACCTTCGGCCTCGAGCTCCTCGACTGCCAGTTGGGCCAGTTTTCCGGCCAGGGACGAGTCCAGGCCACCTGAAATGCCCAGGACGAAGCCCTTGGTGTGGGTGGCTTTCAGGTAGTCCTTCAGGAAGGTGACGCGCTTGCGCACCTCCCCGGCGGGGTCGATCCGGGGCTGAACGCCCATTTCTTCAATGATCCTGGCCTGGAGTTCGCGCATGTGGTCCAGCCTAGCCAGCCCTGTCAATCGGCCTCAAGCATCCACACCGGCCGGCCCCCACTAAACTGGAGTCCATGACTTCCCCCAGTGAGACTGCAGTAGACGCTGCAGCCGCCCGCGCCCGCCTGCTCGAACTGATCAAGGAACTCGCCGTTGTCCGCGGCAAGGTCATCCTGTCCAGCGGAGCGGAAGCCGATTACTACATTGATCTCCGCCGCATTACGCTGCACCACGAGGCCTCCAAGCTGGTGGGACAGGTCATGCTGGCCCTGGCGGACGACGCCGGGATCGACTTCGAGTGCGCAGGCGGACTCACCATGGGGGCCGACCCTGTTGGTACCGCGGTGATGCACGCTGCCGCAGACGCCGGCCGGGCCGTTGACGCGTTTGTGGTCCGCAAGGCCCAGAAGTCCTACGGCATGGGCCGGCAGGTGGAAGGCCCGTCCGTGGAAGGCCGCAAGGTGCTTGTCCTGGAGGACACCTCCACCACGGGCGGCTCGGCGCTGACCGCCGTGGAAGGGGTCCGCAAAGCCGGCGGCAACGTTGTGGCAGTCGCCGTCATCGTGGACCGGGACACCGGGGCCAAGGAAAAGATCGAAGCGGAGACCGGCGTCCCCTACCTGTTCGCCTTCGGCAAGGATGAGCTCGGGCTTTCCTAGACCCGCCGTTGTTGGGGCCCGGGCACACACCGTGCCCGTGCCCTGATGTTGGAGCGGGAGGCAGGGCTGGCCTATCATTTGCGTTATCCCCTTAACTCCCCTGTACGGAGAACGTGCACGATGCTCCCCCCTCAACAGTCCTTAAGCGCGACCGACCAGATCCAGAACCTCATTCTGGAAAGTGCCGACTTCGAGGACTTCCTGAACGAACTGGCCCGGTTCTCCGCCCATCAGATGGCTGGCGACGGCGATGACGCACTCTGTGGCATCACCCTGCTCCGGGACCGCAAGGCGGCAACGATTGGCTGGAGCAGCGACTCTGCGCGGGAAGTGGATGAGATCCAGTACTCCTTGTCCCAGGGCCCCTGCCTGACTGCGGCGGAGGAGGAACGCGAAGTCCACGTTCCGGACCTCTTCGAGGAGGACCGCTGGGGACCGGACTACGCGTCAGCGGTGGCATCGCACGGACTGCGGTCAGTCCTGTCGCTGCCCTTCAACCTGCAGGGCGAGGCGAGAGCTGCCCTGAACCTGTATTCCGAAGTCCCCCATAAATTTGATGACCGTGCCACTGCAAAGGCCCGTGGCTACACACGGGAAATTTCGCAGGCACTGAGGCTCGCGGTGAGGTTCTCGCTTCACACGGACAGCGCTGCAAATCTTCGGGCAACCCTGGAATCCCGGACCATCATCGACATCGCCGTTGGCATTGTGATGGCACAGAACAGGTGCAGCCAGGAGGCGGCGGTCAGCATCCTCACCGAGGCCTCCAGTAACAGCAACACCAAGCTGCGGGATATCGCCAAATCGTTGGTGGACTCGGTCGGGGGTTCGGGTACGCGCACGCACTACCAGGAGCCCGGGCAGCGGCAAACCGGCCAAACCGCGTGACCAACGGCTTGTGCCTTACTCGTGCTGGAGGTTACGCTTACCGAGGTTGAGCCGTCGGCCATAGACACCCTCTTTTGGAGTACCTATGGACCGCGCACTAAACGCCTTCGTTAACCTCGATGTCCCTGCCGACATTGTCTGCATCGATGTCCGTGGGAGTTTGAACCAGGACTCCCGGCCGGGCCTGGTCCAGATCATCCGCCGGATCAGGAAAACAGGGATCCGCTCGCACATCCGCGTAGAGCTTTCCCGCGCAGCCA
Source organism: Arthrobacter sp. Hb9-2 (assembly GCF_059091165.1). NCBI lineage: Bacteria > Bacillati > Actinomycetota > Actinomycetes > Micrococcales > Micrococcaceae > Arthrobacter > Arthrobacter sp. Hb9-2. The sequence continues at coordinate 77,731 of NZ_JBNHGJ010000010.1, forward strand.
TGGTGGAGTCTTTAGCGCTCGCGGGCCTTCGCAGTGACCTCAACGCCATTGACACCAGCATCCTGCCAGGGACTTACGGCGCAGGGGTGTCCCTTGATCTCTCGCCCGCCGGGGTGGAATGGGCTGCTGCGCCCGAACAGGCCCTGACCCTTCTTGACGGCTTCTCCGCCGGTGCCGTTTTGGACAATGGCGCCGTTGGCTACCCGGCTGCCGCTCCTGGCGACGCCGGAATCCTGCCGTTGGATCTCACGGAGTTTGAGGTGCTGTGCGGGCGCGCGCTGCAGGAGTACACGGATGAGGAGCTGCTGCTTGCCAGCGACACCCTCTTCACTCTCCTGGACAACCCGGCAGCTTTCCCGGGATTGGACCTGCTGGCCAGGTACGACGACATCGGGCACGAGATGCTGCGCCGCCAGCAGGACACCGCGGCCCCCATTCCGGCAGCCGAAGGACAGGCCGCCAGCTGATACGACGTCACTGAAAGGTTACCGGCGGCTTCTTGCGACGGTGACTTCCAGTGTGCCTACGGTAGTGGTGTGCCATATGAGGGGGAAGTAAATCCGCAGGACAGGCGCGGCGCTTCTGGAGCCCGGCTGCTGCAGGAGGCCGCTGCCCTCAAACAGTTTTCACGCCGGGGATTCCTTGCCGGGGCAGGCATGTCAGGCCTGCTCGCTGCAGACATGCTGGTCACCCGCCAGGTGCAGTCCGCCCGCCAGGTAAACCGTATCCTCCCTGTTCCCGACGACTTCGCTGATGTGTACTACCCCGACGCCAGCTGGTTCCTGTTCCCCGGCTATAAAACCAGCTGGGAGGAGGGGCAGTGGATCCTGAACTCCCTCCGGGGCACGCTGAACAAGCGCGCCAGGCTCGCCGCCGTCGGCTATTCCAACCTAGGCCTGGACATCGATGAGATCGTCATCGCCGTCATCGAGCACGTCCGCGCCCAAAAGCTGACCAAGTTGTTTTTCTACGGGCACAGCTTCGGTGGAATGGTGGCCACCCAGGTGGCCGCCCGGCTGCTGGAGCTCCATGGGGTGGGGGTGGAATTCATCGTGTTGGACTCGAGCCCGTACAGCAAGCACGACGTCCTGGACCAAAGCTGGTTCGACGGCGTGGTGTTCCTGTACGAAAGGGGTTTCCGGTTCCCGTCCACCTTCCGCGGCGGGTACGAACTGGGGGAGCGCGTCATTCACAAAGACGAACGGACGTGGCGCCAGATCCTTGACCAGACACTCGAACAGCTCTCGCCCATCGCACCGTCCAGCCTGCTCGTCCAGTCGGAGTCTGCCTACATTTACCACTTTGACGGCACCCGGTTCACCGACAAAATAGGCGACGCCAAAATGGCCTACATCGGCAACCCCCGGGACCGCACCGTGCGCTACCAGACAGCCGTGGGAGCTTGGGCGGTTGCCTTCAAGAACAACATGGTCCCCAGCGAGCTACAGACGGAAGGGGCCGTACCCGCCCACGCCAGCCCCGGGTGGAACCCGAACATCTACCGCCCCATCCTTGAAGAGCTCCTTGACGAGAACTTCCCGCTGCCCCGGGGCGGATCGCGGGTGACGGTCTTTTAGGGCGGTCCTAGATCTGGTTCTTCAGGTCAGCAACGGAATCCAACACCTGGTTGGGCCGGAAAGGATACGAACCGATCTCTTCGCGCTTGGTGATGCCGCTCAGGACCAGGACGGTGTGCAGCCCGGCTTCCATACCGGCGATGATGTCCGTGTCCATCCGGTCCCCGATCATGGCGGTGGTTTCGGAGTGCGCGTCGATCTGGTTCATGGCGGAGCGGAACATCATCGGGTTGGGCTTGCCCACGATGTACGGCTCGCGGCCGGTGGCCTTGCTGATCAATGCCGCGATGGCGCCGGTAGCAGGCATGGGCCCGTCCTTGGACGGGCCCGTGGCGTCAGGGTTCGTTGCGATGAACCGTGCCCCGGCCAGGATCAGGCGGATGGCCATGGTGATGGCCTCAAAGGAATACGTGCGGGTCTCGCCCAGCACCACAAAGTCCGGGTCCTGGTCGGTGAGGATAAAGCCGGCCTCGTGCAGCGCCGTCGTCAATCCTGCCTCGCCGATGGTGTAGGCGCGGTTCCCGGACCCAGAACCCTCCACCTGGTTCTTGAGGAACTGCGCGGTGGCAAGGGCTGAGGTCCAGATGTTCTCCTCGGGAACCTCCAGCCCGGAGGCGCGCAGCCGCGCGGCGAGGTCGCGTGGCGTGAAGATGGAGTTGTTGGTGAGCACCAGGAAGCGCTTGGATGTGTCCACCCAGCGCTGGATAAGCTCGGCGGCGCCGGGCACCGCCTGGTTTTCGTGGACCAGGACGCCGTCCATGTCCGTCAGCCAGCACTCGATGTCCTGCCCGCTGCGGTATACCGATGGTGACCCTTTAACCTTGTCCGCTTCTGCCATGCCTACCTCCGCCGGTGATGAAAGCCCGAAAGGTCCAGTCTAGTGTTGAGGGGTGAAGCAAACGCCCGGTATGACGTCCGAACCGCCTGCAGCACCTGGACCGGAACACCCGGAGGCGCCGGGCGAAAAGCCGGAAGTCGGCGTCGGACCTTGGGAAGGCGAGCTGCCGGAAGGCGACCATTGGGACCCTGACCTCCTGGCGGACGGCGACCGCCGCAATGTGCTGGACAAGTACCGCTACTGGAAGCATGACGCGATCGTGGCGGAGCTGGACTCACGGCGGCACAACTTCCACGTCGCCATCGAAAACTGGCAGCACGACCTCAACATCGGCACGGTGGTGCGCACCGCGAATGCCTTCCTCGCCAAGGAGGTGCACATCATCGGACGACGGCGGTGGAACCGCCGGGGCGCCATGGTCACCGACCGTTACCAGCACGTCCGCCACCATCCCACCGTGGAGGATTTCGTGGCCTGGGCGCAGGGGGAGGGGCTGGCGATCATCGGGATCGACATCTTCCCGGACTCCGTTCCTTTGGAGACCTATGAACTGCCCAAGGACTGCGTGCTGGTGTTTGGCCAGGAAGGGCCCGGGCTGACCCCTGAGGTCCACGAGGCCGCCCTCGCCACCTTGTCCATCGAGCAGTTCGGTTCCACCAGGTCCATCAACGCGGCCTCGGCGGCCGCAATTGCCATGCACGCCTGGGTACGCCGGCACGTGTTCAACCAGCACGTGTAGCGGGGCAGGGCCAGGGTCCGGGCGTAACCCACAGCACTCCCAGCGCGGTAATGACTAGGATGGTGCTAGCCGTAAGCGGTACTCCAGGGTTACCAGCCCACAGACGAACCTCAGCATAGGAGTCAGCATGCCCATTGCAACCCCAGAGATCTACTCCGAGATGATCGACCGCGCAAAGGCGGGCGGCTTCGCATTCCCGGCCGTGAACGTCACGTCCTCGCAGACGCTGAACGCAGCCCTCCGCGGCTTCGCCGAAGCTGAGTCCGACGGCATCGTCCAGGTCTCCACCGGCGGTGCGGCCTACTGGTCCGGCGCCTCCACCAAGGACATGGTTGCCGGTTCCCTGGGCTTCGCCGCTTTCGCCCGCGAAGTTGCCAAGAACTACAACGTCAACATCGCGCTGCACACTGACCACTGCCCCAAGGACAAGCTGGACGGTTTTGTGCTGCCCCTGCTCGCAGCTTCCGAGGCCGAGGTCAAGGCCGGCCGCAACCCGCTGTTCAACTCCCACATGTGGGACGGCTCCGCCGAGACCCTGCAGGAAAACCTGCGCATCGCCCGCGAGCTGCTCGAGCGCACCGCTGCCGCGAAGATGATCCTTGAGGTCGAGATCGGCACCGTGGGCGGCGAAGAAGACGGCGTCGAGAACGAGATCAATGAAAAGCTCTACACCACGGTCGAGGATGCCCTGGCCACCATTGAGGCATTGGGCGCCGGCGAGAACGGCCGCTACATCACGGCACTGACCTTCGGCAACGTCCACGGCGTCTACAAGCCCGGCGGCGTTAAGCTCCGCCCGGAGATCCTCAAGGACATCCAGGCACAGGTGGGCGCCAAGATCGGCAAGGACAGCCCGTTCGACCTCGTGTTCCACGGCGGTTCCGGCTCCTCCGACGAGGAAATCGCCGACGCCGTTTCCTACGGCACCATCAAGATGAACATCGACACCGACACCCAGTACGCCTACACGCGTCCGGTGGCGGACCACATGTTCCGCAACTATGACGGTGTCCTGAAGGTCGACGGCGAAGTGGGCAACAAGAAGACCTACGATCCCCGCGTCTGGGGTGCTTCGGCCGAAGCCGGCCTGGCAGCCCGCGTGGTGGAGGCGACCAAGCAGCTCGGTTCGGCCGGAAAGACCTTCTAGATGTCGGACGAGTTCCGCAAGAACCTGATGGGCCCGGAACCCACGCTCCTGCCTGCCGAGACGGAGGTCTACCAGCAGCTGGAAGCCGGCCAGGAAGCCCTGGACCTGGTGGAGAAGCACCCCACTTCCTCGTTGTTGTGGGCCGTCCTGGCTGAAGAGGCCTGGGCCGAGGGACGCACCATCGATTCCTACGCTTACTCACGCGTGGGCTACCACCGTGGGCTGGACTCGCTGCGGCGCAACGGCTGGCGCGGCGTCGGCCCGATCCCGTGGGAGCATGAGCCCAACCGCGGCTTCCTGCGGGCGCTGTACTCGCTGGGGCGGGCTGCTGCGGCGATTGGCGAGGCGGAGGAGCCGGAACGGATCGAGAAGTTCCTGAACGACTCGGACCCCACGGCGAAAGCAGCCATCGAAGGCGAGTAATACGCATTGCGGTAAAGAACGACGACGGCCGGTCACCTTCTTTGGAAAGGTGACCGGCCGTCGTCGTACGTGCAGGAGTTTTTGTCCAGATACGCAGCTCAAAACGCTGTTTTGGCCTGCATATCTGGACAAAACTCACAGGTTTGAGGGGATTAGCTGGCTTTCTGCAGGCCCGTCCGCGCCATCGCGTCGGCGTAGGCCACGCGCATGTCCTCGAGGTACTCCTCCTGGCGGGCGGGCGAGCCGGCGAACGCGCGGCCGCTGAGGGAGCGCACCTTGTAGGTCTTCAGTCCGCGACGCCAGAGCAGCGGCACCTCCGTCTTCAGCAGCAGGTTCGCCAGGCGGTTGGCCTCCGTGCCGTGGGCCACGATCACCGAGGCACGCGGAACCAATGCCAGGAACTTCAGCAGCGGCTTGAGGCCCGCGGAAATCTGGTCCGGCGTGAACTTCCCGTTGGCCTCCCCGGCGACGTGCCAGGGATGGACGTTCCACGGCATAACGAACTCCGGCCGCAGCCCCAGCTTCCACTGGATCCCCAGCATCCGGGTGGCGGCGTCGTGGTCGCCGGCGGTGATGAATCCGGACGGGTCGGCCTCGCCGATGTTCGAGTACAGGCTGATGATGCGGCACTCGTCGACGTCGTGCATGGGGTCCACGTAGGGCACGATGGTGCCCGGCTTGGTCCCCTGCAGGGAATCGCACAGTTCGTTGACGGCTGCAACATTCGGTTCGTAGCGGCGGTTCAGAAGCTGATCATGGAAAGATTCGGGTGCCAGGGCTGTCATGTAGTGCTGGGTCTCCTGCGGGGATTGGTGTTGCTGCCACCGCGAAAATGGGCGCACAATGGCGCAGCAGATCCGAAGTGGTTGAAATGGGGCGGACCGATTCCTGGTCGGCCTTTACCAGTTTAGCAAGCCCTGCGAAACGAAACGCCGGTCCCGCGCACCCAATCCAAGCGGGGCACGGAACCGGCGGTTTGCGTTTTCTGTTCCGGGCTACCAGAGCCGCTTGGTGGCCCGGCTCGCACCCTCGCCCAAGGCTTCCAGCTTCGTGAAGGCGATCTGCGGGTGGACCCTGCCGCCCAGGCCGCAGTCGGTGGAGGCGATGACGTTCTCCCGGCCCACAACGTCTGCGAACCGTACGATCCTGTCTGCCACCAGGTCCGGGTGCTCCACCACATTGGTGGCGTGCGAGACGATACCCGGGATGATGACCTTGCCCTCGGGGAGCTTGGTCTCCTCCCAAACCCGCCACTCGTGCTCGTGGCGGACGTTGGCAGCCTCGAAGGAGTAGCCCCCGGCGTTGATCTGCAGCATCGTGTCCACCAGGTCCGCAAGGGGAAGGTCGGTGGTGTGCGGGCCGTGCCAGGAGCCCCAGCAGAGGTGGAACCGGACCTGCTCCTCGGGAAGGCCGCGGAGGGCGTAGTTCAGGGCTTCCACGCGGATTTGGGTGAACTTCAGGTAGTCGGCCACACTCGGCTCGGGGCTGATCTGGTCCCAGTTCTCGGCGATGGAGGGATCGTCGATCTGGAGGATCAGGCCGGCGTCGATGATGGCCTTGTACTCTTCACGGAGCGCGTCGGCGCAGGCGTAGATGTATTCCTCCTCCGTGGCGTAGTACTCGTTGGTGATGCGTGAGGCGCTCCCGGGGGAGAGTGCGGCAACAAACCCTTCCTTCAGACCGGCGGCGGCCAGGCCTGCTTTCAGGTTTGCAATGTCGGAGGCGACGGCGTCCTGGCCCGTGTAGACGAGCGGTCCAGTGACCTTGGGGAAGGGCTTGGGGCCACCGGTGAAGATGCCGCTGGTGGGATCGTTGTAGGCCTCTGCAAAGTGGGTGCGGTCGCGGCGATGGATGAAGCCGGTGAGCTGTACGTTGCCCGGGGTGGATTCCTTCGGTTCAACCGCCCACTTGGCGTCGTTGTCCAGTTCCAGCCCGCCCATGCGTGCGAAGGAATAGGACCACCATGCGCCATAGTCCACAGCGGCGGACATCGCGTGCCCGTATTCGCCGTCGTTGGGGATGTCGATGCCGAGGCCCTGCTGGCGCTGGACCAGGTCCACCACGGAAGCGGTAAGGAGTTCGTTGAAGCCCCCGACATCGGAAGGGTTCTCTTCGCGGGCGGCGTTGGCGGCGATCAGCTCAGGGGTACGCGGCAACGATCCGGCGTGGGTGACGCGGATGTGGTCTGTGTTCAGGGACATGCTGGATTTCCTTTCCATCGGTCCTGGCAGTAGCACCTTCGCAGGCAGGACGTACCTGCACTCTGTGGGGTTGCTGCGGCGTCATCGATCCAGGTCTCTCGGCCGCTCCGGATGGGCACTCTCACTTAAATGCACCGGTACGCCCGGGAGCAAATCCGCTTTCGGATTGTGTCGGCGGGGACACGAGAGCCGGAGCTTTCAGAACGTAATAACTGGCTGCAGATTGGTGTCACCTCATTGACAGCCTTTGTCGAGGTTGGTTGTCTTTTGTCACAGCTCGCGATGGGGGACATGGCGGGCTGGACGCACCTAATGCACTCGAAAGAGGTACCGCACCGTGAGAAAAACCCTGGCAACCTTCAGGACCCTGGCAGTTTCCGGAGCCCTGGCACTGGCAGCAGTAGCCGCGCCGGCACCGGCGATGGCCGTGGGCGAAGGCCCCAACTATGACGGCAACGGCCAAATCACCACATCGAAGCTTGCCACCTACGAGCAGATGGTCTCCTTCCTCAAGGACCAGGACGCCCGCCAGGGCGCCATGGAGCTGGAGGTCATCGGCCAGACCGTGAAGGGCCGGGACATACACCTGGTCAAGTACATGTCGGACCCGGCCAAGCCCACCATCCTTTACCTGACGCAGCAGCACGGCAACGAGCAGCTCACCACCGAGGGCGCGCTGGAATTCGTCAAGCACCTGGGCACCGGCAAGTCCGCAGACATTCTCGGCGGCGCGAACATCCTGATCGTTCCCATGCTTAATGCGGACGGCGCCATGGGGGACGTGAACTTCCCGCTGGACGACTACCTGGCCAAGGGTGACCGCAACATGACGCGGTACAACGCCGAAGAAGTGGACCTCAACCGCGACCACGTAGCCAAGGTCCAGCCGGAAACGCAGGCGCTGCACAATAACGTGATGCGCAAGTACCGGATCGATTACATGATCGATCTGCACCACCAAGGCACCCGCAGCGAACGCGACGGCAAGCTGGTTTCCGGGTCCATCCTGTACCCCACCACGCCGAACGCCGATCCCGCAGTTGTTGAAAAGTCCAAGCAGTTGGGCGCCGTCGTCTTCGATAACGTCGACTCCACCGGTTGGGGCCACCTCGGCAAGTACGTCGGCGGCAGCGCCGAAACGATCAGCCGCAACGGCATTGCCGTGGAATACGGGATCGCTACGCTGCTGTTTGAGATGCGTGGCATGTCCGACCACTATCTGGACGGCTACGCCCTGGGGCTCCGAAGCAACGGATACCTGATCAAGCAAACGGTCACCACCCTCACCGCAACCGCCGCAGCAATCGCTGATGGATCAATTGCCGACGCCGACACCTCCTTCTGGGACAGCCTCGCCACCCAGACCTCCCGCCCCGGCGAGGAAGCTGACGACGAGTAGCGTCACCGCTGACAGCCCGCCGCGGTCCTTTGCCGCGCAGGAGTCCTTTACCCTGCAAGAAGGACCGCGGCGGCCCAACGAGTGGACAAAGTCCCTCATCGGCTAAACTTGGGTGGTAAGAGCCCCGGAACTCTTGCGTCGCTGTGCCGCCCGCGGACCAGCGAAGGCCGGTTTATTCGGGGCATTCTCATGAACGGCGCTGCACCAGGCCGCCACGTTGTGGCATGGCACGGGCAGCCCGAACGAATGGGGGAGGATCCCATGCCAGCAATTGTGATCGTAGGAGCCCAGTGGGGCGACGAAGGAAAAGGCAAGGCGACCGACCTGCTGGGCGGCCGCGTTGACTACGTCGTCAAGCCCAACGGCGGCAACAACGCCGGGCACACCGTCGTCGTAGGCGGTGAAAAATACGAACTCAAGCTGCTTCCGGCAGGCATCCTCAGCCCCAACGCGGTACCCATCATCGGCAACGGCTGCGTTGTTAACCTCGAGGCGCTGTTCCAGGAGATCGAAGGCCTCCAGGCCCGCGGCGCCGACACTTCAAAGCTTCGCGTCTCTGCGAACGCACACCTTGTTGCTCCCTACCACCAGGTGCTGGACAAAGTGACGGAGCGCTTCCTTGGCAGCCGCGCCATCGGGACCACGGGCCGTGGCATCGGCCCCGCCTACATGGACAAGGTGGCCCGCCTGGGCATCCGGGTCCAGGACGTGTTTGACGAGTCAATCCTCCGCCAGAAGGTGGAAGGTTCGCTGCGCCAGAAGAATGAACTCCTGGTCAAGGTCTACAACCGCCGCGGCGTGCTCGTGGATGAGATCGTGGAGTACTTCCTGTCCTTCGCCGACCGGCTCCGCCCGCTGGTCATCGACAGCACCCTGGTCCTCAACTCTGCCCTGGACGAGGGCAAGGTGGTCCTGATGGAAGGCGGCCAGGCGACTTTCCTGGACGTGGACCACGGAACCTACCCGTTCGTCACCTCCTCCAACCCCACGGCCGGCGGAGCCTCCGTGGGGTCGGGCATCGGGCCAACCCGCATCTCCCGCTCCATCGGCATTATCAAGGCGTACACCACACGCGTTGGCGCCGGCCCGTTTCCCACGGAGCTTTTCGACGAGATGGGCGTCTACCTGCAGAAAACCGGCGGTGAATTCGGCGTCAACACCGGCCGGCCGCGCCGCTGCGGATGGTACGACGCCGTCCTGGCCCGCCACGCCTCACGCGTCAACGGCTTCACGGACTACTTCGTCACCAAGCTGGACGTGCTCACCGGCATCGAGCAGATCCCCGTGTGCGTTGCCTATGACGTCGATGGCGTGCGCCACGACGAAATGCCCATGACGCAGACCGAGTTCCACCACGCAGTGCCAATCTTCGAATACTTCGAGGGCTGGACAGAGGACATCACGGGTGCGCGGACCCTGGCGGACCTGCCGGAGAACGCACGCAACTATGTGCTGGCCCTGGAGAAACTGTCCGGGACGCGCTTCTCCGCCATCGGTGTCGGACCGGACCGGGACCAGACCATTGTGGTGAACGACCTCATCAACGACTGACGCGTCAGCAATTACGACGGCGGCGGGCCACCCATAAAGGGTGGCCCGCCGTTGGCTTTCGCCGCGGAAGGGGCGTGGGCTGCAATTTACACAGGGTTAACCCGGCCGGTCTTGTGAGGTGTCCGGCGGCGGCCGCAGACTCTTTAACACCAGGTGAACTGATCACCACACGGTTCCACACAAACCCCTCGGAGAGAACGCAGCGATGCGTCCGGACGACCCGGCCAAAGACGTCGCCAGCAGGATCCCCGTAGACGGAAGGATTCGCTATGGCCGGAAAGTTCGAAGTGTTTGTCGACGCGGACTCGCTGTTCAGGTTCCGCCTGCTGGCAGCCGACGGCACAATCATGGCTGTTTCCCAGGCGTTTGAGGACAAGCGCGCAGTGGCCGCCGGGATCGCAGCAGTACGCGAGTGCGCCGGGACCGGGCTGGTCACCGATCTTTCCTCGTCCGGCGCTGTTGCCCGGCCCGTTCCTGCGGCTGTCCACAGGGCCGCAACCGTTGAAGCCAAGCCCGATTGCGGGCCGCGGATTCCAGTCAAAGTGTACGCCTTCACCCATGCCAGGGGACCGCGCCAACTGGCCGTTGCGCCGCGCTGATTCCGCGTCTCCGACTCCTCGCCACCAGCTCCGAAAGTTCTGCAAAAAAACTTTTGAAACCGCGTAACCCTTTGGGCGGCCCTGACGATTACCCCTATGTAGCGCCGGCCTGGAACGTGTCCCCCATCACGTTCCAGGCCGGCTCTTTCACTTCCCGGTGCCAAAGGCAGTTGCGGCAACTGGCCGCAGCGCTTTGCGTGGCTGGCTCGGGGCAGTAGTTACTGAGGGGTAAAGTGATGCGGGGAAAAGGCATTCCTCATTGGATTCGGCCTCTTCCGTCCGGAACCCCTTTTTGACTGAAAGCACGACGTCCGTGACAGATGCACTCACAGACGGAACCCTGCGGGACCAAGCCGCCGGTGCGTCCGTCTTCAGCCTTGTCTACCGGACCTATGCATCACAAGTCCTGGGCTATCTCGCCGCCCGGGGAGTCGAGGACCCGGAGGCGGCCATGCAGGAAGTGTTCCTCTCCGTCCTGCCACGGCTCGACACCATCCATGGTGGCGCCGCGGGCCTCCGGACTTTTATCTTCTCCGTCGCGCACGCCCGGATGGTGGACGATCACCGGCGCCAAAGCCGCACCCCCGCCAGGTTGCCCTTCGAGCCTGAACTGGACCAGCGTGAAGATTGCTCCGCGGAGACGGACGCCCTCAAACGTATTTCACCCCTTGAGGTCATAGGCCTGCTGGACGGGTTGCCGCAGGACCAGCGCGAGGCCCTGGCCCTTCGCCTCGTTGCCGGACTCACCGTGGAGCAGACAGCTGAAGCCATGGGCAAGAGCGCCGGCGCCGTAAAGCAGCTTCAGCGGCGGGGACTGGGGAAACTTCGGGAACTTTCGGCTGTGAAGGAGTACCTGAGGCCATGACGCACGTGGATTTCCTGCCCACAATTGTGGAGGAGTTGCTCCTCGACGCCGGACACGGCAATGACCCCGAGCTTCGCGCCGCGCTTCTTGCGGTGGGGTCGCTGGCGTCATTGCCCGCACCGGCCCCGTCCGGAAAACTTGCGGCTCTGCTGGCGGAATGCGGCGACGGGTCCACTGGCGGCGCGGGCGATGCGGCCGGGACTTCGGATAGCGGGCCGGATGAACTCGCCAGGCGCCGGGGGCTCCGGGCACACCGGCCGACCGTCGTCGGCCTTGCCCTCATAGCAGGCATGGGACTTGGCGTGGGCGGGGTAGCGGCCAGTTCCGCCATCCCCGGTGCAACCGGCAGTCTCTCGATCCAGCACATGCTGGAAGACTGGACGCCCGCCTGGAGCCTTCCCACGCGGGACGCCGTAGTGCTGTCGGACCCCATGGATGGACCCAACTCCGATGCAGCGGCGCACGGGGAGCGGGAACCTGGCGTCGCCGAAGAAGACACTACTGCCGGGGGCACCCGCACGACCGCTCCCGTCGCGGAGGATCCGCCTGTCCCACCCGGCAGGCCGGAAGCCGCGGCACCGGACCGGTTCGGGCAGGGGAAACAGGTAAACGGGGAGGCTGACAGGGGCGGCGGGCAGAACACTGCCACCGGCTCCGGGAAGAGCGACGCCAAGGGGCCTGACGAGGAGGAATACGCGGTCCCTGCCGGTGTGCTCCCGGAGCAGGCAGTTGGCCAGGGAGGGGCAGGTGCCCAGGACGAGCCCAACCATATGGCTGGAGCGGTGCCAGTGGTACGGGCGGACTCCGTGCCGGAAGTCCTCAGACAGGCTGCGGACGCCGCCGGGGCAGCTGCACATGCAGTGCCCGGTGGGAAATGGCTGCAGAAGTTCAGCCGGTAGGCGCCACGGGGAAGTACGTTAGCCGGCGTGCCCTCCCGGCCACGTAGGCTAGGCACATGGGGCACAAGAATGATCCTGCCGTTGTCGAACGCCTGATGCGGACCAAAGGGCGGTGGGCCATTGTGGGCCTCACCACCAATGAGTGGCGCGCCGCGTACGACACTTCGCTTTTTATCCGGGACCGGCTGGGGATGGAGATCATTCCCGTCAACCTTCGGGGCGAGCCGGTACATGGGGAGGCCGGCTACCGGAGCCTTGGTGACATTCCCGCTGAGAAACACCCCATCGACGTGGTGGACTGCTTTGTGAACTCCCAGAAAGTGGGGGAAGTGGTGGACCAGGCAATCGCCGTTGGGGCGAAGGCGGTGTGGCTCCAGCTTGGGGTCATCGACGAGGCCGCGGCGGAGCGGGCCAAGGCGGCCGGGCTGGATGTAGTGGTGGACACCTGTCCCGCGCAGCAGGCCTGGAAATACAACCTCTGACGGGCCGGCAGCTAGCGGTTCAGAAGCTCGGGATAGTGCCGCTCCGTGACGTCCGGGTGGGCACGCATCCTGCCCTTGAGCATATTCATCCCGTACGAGGCCAGGAGCGGGTTCGCGGGGTCGTCTGAAATGCCCCTTGCTTCAGCCTTCAGTTCGGGCGGCAGGGGGACCGGGCCGATCACCGCGTCCAGCCGGGGAGACCAGAAGAACGGGACGGAGTACCTGTCCACCCCCGGGGGTGGCGCCTGGACCCGGTGGATGGTGGCCGCCAGGTATCCCTCCGTTGCTACTTCGAGCATCTCGCCGAGGTTCACTACCAAGGCGCCCGGGATAGGCTCCACAGGCAGCCACTCCGTGACGCCGGGGGGCTGGACCTCCAGCCCGCCTACCTGGTCCTGCAGGAGGAGCGTGACGAATCCGTAGTCCGCATGGGAGCCGACTCCCTGGTCGCCGGCTGCCTCGACCACGCCGCCGACGTAGTGCACCAGTTTGCCCATCCAGGCAGGTGAACCGCGGAAGGGCTCGTCGAAGTAGTCCTCGGGCAGTTCCAGGGAAACCGCGATGGCACGAAGGAGCTCCATTCCAACCGTGGACATCAGCTCGGCCCACTCCATCGCCGCAGGCTTGAGCTCGGGGAAGGACTCGTCCGGCCACAGGTTCGGACCCTGGAGCAGCCAGTACGGCTGGTCGGCCGGATAGTCCCTGACCGGCTCACGCTCGGGGGAGTAGTCAATTTGTTCGCGGGCATCCGCCCTGCCCTGCGTCACCTCGGTGCCCATCCGGGTGTATCCCCGGAAGTGCGGCGACAGGCGGTTGTCCAGCTTCATCCGTTCCTCCAGGGGCAGGCTGAAGAAGCGCCGGATGACGTCCAGGAGATGTTCGGCCTGGCCCGGGCCGGCACCGTAGCCGGTGACTTGGAAGAAGCCGACGTTATGGGTGGCGTACCGCAGCTGTTCAATGAATTCCGGACTGAAGGACCCGTAGGGCTGCCGCGCCGTGCTCAGGTCCAGAACAGGTATCCCCTGATCGTATGACATCCTCGCAGACTAGCACCGTCAGTGGCCTGCTTTATAGGCTGGCTTTATGGACCCCGACGCGCTGCGGAAAATTTGCCTTTCATTCCCGGGCGCCTTCGAGGATTACCCGTTCGGGCCCGAAACTGCCGTATTCAAGGTCCGGGCAAGGGTTGCCGGCGGGGCCCGGCACGAGGCCAAGCTCTTTGCCTTGTCCTCGATGGACGCCAGCGATTTTTACGTAAACCTCAAATGTGAGCCCACCCTGGCCGTTCAGCTCCGCGCAGCGCATCCGGAAATTACCGGGGCTTGGCACATGAACAAAACGCACTGGAACGGCGTACGCCTCGATGGGGCGTTGCCCTATGGCATGGTCCGGGACATGGTGGAGGACTCCTACGACCTGGTGGTGGCTGGCCTCAGCAGGAAGCAGCAGGAGCAGCTCGGCTGGGCGCGCCTGGCAGGGAGCAGAGGTGAACACCTTTGAAGGCAAAGCGCATGGCAGGCGATGTCCTCAACTACCCCGGCATCGGCGGCACGGAGCACGGTTCCGCGCCTGCGGGTTACGCGACCGTGCTGGAGGAGGTCCGCCTCGGCACCGGCCTGCGGGTTTACCAGCGGGTGGCCGCCGGCATCCTGTCCTGGGAGTTGCAGCGGCGTGCGGGCCTCCGCGTCCGCACTGATTCCCCGCGTGCAGTGCCCGGGGCCCGGGTGGCAAGCGGGTTCGGCGTCGGGCCCTTGCGGCTGGACGCGCCGTGCGAGGTGGTATGGGTCCGTGAACCGCTGCCTGGGGGAATGCCCCAGTCTGCCGGATTCGGGTACGGAGCACTGCCCGGGCATCCCGCGCGGGGAGAGGAGTCCTTCGAGGTGGAAATCAACGGAAACGCCGAGGTTCTCCTTCGAATCCGGGCCTTCAGCAAGCCGGGCAACTGGTTTTACGCGGCCGGCGGACTGGTGACCCGCGCTGCGCAGCGCCACGTTACTTCCCGGTACATTGAAGGGGCACGCCAACTCGCCGTGGAAGGACAACTCCCGTGATCTTTATCGTCGTTAAATTCAAGGTCAAGCCTGAATGGTCCGAGCGTTGGCCTGATCTTGTTGCGGACTTCACCCAGGCAACAAGGCAGGAACCGGGCAACCTCTGGTTCGACTGGTCCCGCAGCCTGGAGGACCCGAACGAATACGTCCTGGTTGAAGCGTTCAAGGACGACGCCGCCGGAGAGCACGTCAACAGCCCGCACTTCAAGCAGGCCATAGCTGACATGCACCAGGCCCTCGCCGAGACACCCCGCATCATCAGCCGCCAGCTCGACGGCGAAGGCTGGGACCGGATGGGCGAACTTTCCATCTAGCCCCGCAGCCGTATTTCGTTAGGCTGATGCCATGTGGATCGGCTGGATCGAATTCGACATCCTCCTGGGCGACGTCCAGAGCCTGAAGGAGAAGCGCTCGGTTATCAGGCCGCTGCTGGCTGACATCAAGCGCAAGTATGACGTGTCTGTGGCTGAGGTGGGGTATCACGACCAATACCGGCGCTCGCAAGTGGGCGCCGGCCTGGTGGCAGCTGACCGGGCCCACCTCGTGGAGGTGCTCGACGCCGTCGAACGCCTTGTGGCCGGACGGCCGGAAATCGAACTGCTGAGCGCACGGCAGCGGGACCACCACAGCGAGGACTGACTGCTAGTTCCGTTGCCAGGCGGCCTGCCACGTGATGTCCGCCAGCGTTGCCTGGCCCTGGAGGCTCGGGTGGAAGTAGTCCAGGACACTTACGTCGCCTGCGCTGAATCCGTGGGCGTAGACGGCTCCGCCATCAGTACGGCAGCTTTCGTACCGGGCACAGGTGTCTGCGAGGACCTCGTTGAATGCTTGCTCCCGCTGGACCACCTGCCGGCGCATGTCCTCGGAGTTCCGAGCAGCAAGCATGGATTGGCAAATGCGGCCGGCGGACCAGGCTGATTGTGCTGACGGGTCGAGGCGCAGGACATTCCACAACTGGTACATGTCAGGGATGCTGCTGACAAAAACCTGGGGCCGCGGACGCATCTGGTCCAGCGTGGCAAGCGCGCGGGTCACGGAGGCCCGGAAGTCGTCAACCGGGGTCATCGTGTCCAACGACGGCGTGCAAAGATCGTTCGCGCCCACCAGCACGGTGACATACGCGGCGCCTTGTCCGGCTGCGGCCTCGGCTTGGCGGGGCAGATCTGCTGCTTTCGCCCCGCTCACGGCGTTGTTGAAGTTTTTCTCCCTGATTCCGGGCGTCAGCTGGAGCAGGCGTTCGTAGTGGCTAGTAACCCCATCGCTCGGGCCGTCACCGGTGGACCAGGACCGTGCCGGATCATCGCCATGCGCGCAGCAGGCGCCGTAGGCCTGGGTGATGGAGTCCCCGAGGGCCGCCATGCTGTGGGGGTAGGCAGCGTTCGGCGCCGATCGTGGTGTAGGCGCCGCCGCAACCAGGATCAGGATCGGCAGCAGCAGGAAGCTGAGGAACCTTGCCACCTTGGCCATAGCTCGATTAAAGCGGAAATCCGCGCCACCTTCCGAAGGGGGCGCGGATTTTCGTGTTTGGCAGCGCTGGGGTCAGCCGAAGTACTTCGGCAGGGTTCCCTCATGGGCTTCCCGGAGGGCGTCCAGGGACAGGCTCTCCACCCCGTTGATCTCCAGGGTGCCGCTGGCCGCGTCCACCACGCCAATACGGGTGTGGGCGAAGCCGCGGGCGGTGCACATGTCCGTGAACCGCACTTCCTCGGAGCGCGGGACGCCAACGACGGCACGGCCCTGGGATTCGGAGAAGAGCGCAGTGAAGAGGTCCACGCCGTCCCGGTCCAGGACATCCTGCAGCGCGATCCGGGCACCGACGCCATATCGCAGCGAGGATTCCACGAGGGCCGCCGCGAGGCCACCTTCAGAGAGGTCGTGCGCGGAATCGATCATGCCATCGCGCGAAGCGTTGATCAGGATCTCACCCAGGGCACGTTCGGCGTCGAGGTCAACCTTGGGCGGCTGGCCGCCCAGGTGGCCGCGCATGTTGGCCCACTCGGAGCCGTCCAGCTCTGCCGCGGTGGTGCCCAGCAGGTAGATTGCCTGGCCATCCTCGCGCCAGCCCGACGGTGTGCGGCGGGCAACGTCGTCGAGCTTGCCCAGCACTGCCACCACAGGGGAGGGGTGGATAGGCGTGGTGCCCGTCTGGTTGTACAGCGAGACGTTGCCGCCGGTGACCGGGATGCCCAGCACCATGCAGGCGTCGGACAGGCCACGGATCGCTTCGGCGAGCTGCCACATAACGTCCGGGTCCTCGGGGGAGCCGAAGTTCAGGCAGTCGCTGACAGCCATGGGGACGGCGCCGGACGTGGCAACGTTCCGGTACGCCTCAGCCAGCGCCAGCTGTGCGCCGTGGTACGGATCCAGGTAGGTGTAGCGGCCGTTGGCGTCGGTGGCCAGAGCCACGCCCAGTCCGGTTTCCTCGTCCACGCGGACAACGCCGGCATCATCGGGGAACGCCATGGAGGTGTTGCCGCCCACGTAGCGGTCGTACTGGTTGGTGATCCAGGACTTGGAGCACATGTTCGGCGATGCCACCAGCTCGGTGACGGCCTTGGCCAGTTCTGCCGGAGCGGAGGGCCGGCTGGCGTCCTGGACGGAACCGGTGAAGGTGTCTGCCTGCACGGCGTCCTGCCACTCCGGACGGGCGAACGGACGGTCATAGACCGGGCCGTCGTGTGCCACGGTGCGGGGATCGACGTCGACAATCACCTCGCCTTCCCATGTGATGATGAGGCGGCCGCTGTCCGTCACCTCGCCCAGCCAGGCGTACTCCACAGCCCACTTGTCCATGACCGCTTCGAACGCTTCCACGTTTTCCGGGGTGACAACGGCCATCATGCGTTCCTGCGACTCGGACATGAGGATCTCGCCCGGGGTCAGCGTGGGGTCGCGGAGCAGTACGGAGGTCAGCTCAACGGCCATCCCGCCGTCGCCGTTGGAAGCGAGTTCGGAGGTGGCGCAGGAGATTCCGGCTGCGCCGAGGTCCTGGATGCCCTCAACCAGCGAACCCTTGAACAGTTCCAGGCAGCACTCGATCAGGACCTTCTCGGCGAAGGGGTCGCCTACCTGGACTGCGGGGCGCTTGGACGGCTTGGTGTCGTCGAAGGACTCGGAGGCCAGCACGGAGGCGCCGCCAATGCCGTCGCCGCCGGTGCGCGCGCCGAACAGGACCACCTTGTTGCCCTTGCCCGAGGCATTGGCGAGGCGGATGTCCTCGTGCCGCATCACGCCCACGGCCAGGGCGTTGACCAGCGGATTGCCCTGGTAGACGGAGTCGAAGACCATCTCGCCACCGATGTTCGGCAGGCCCAGGGAGTTGCCGTAGCCGCCGATGCCGGCAACGGCACCGTGCATTACGCGGGCCGTGTCAGGATGGTCGATGGCGCCAAAGCGCAGCGGATCCATCACAGCGACGGGGCGGGCACCCATGGAGATGATGTCGCGGACAATGCCGCCGATTCCGGTCGCAGCGCCCTGGTAGGGCTCAACGAACGACGGCGAGTTGTGCGACTCGATCTTGAAGGTCACGGCCCAGCCGTCCCCCAGGTTGGTCACGCCGGCGTTTTCGCCGATGCCCACCAGCATGTCCTTCTTCATCTCCGGGGTCACCTTTTCGCCGAACTGGCGCAGGTGGTTCTTGGAGGACTTGTAGGAGCAGTGCTCGCTCCACATAACGGAGTACATGGCGAGTTCGGCGCCCGTGGGTCGGCGGCCCAGGACCTTCACGATCTCGTCGAACTCGTTCTGCTTGAGGCCCAGTTCGGCCCAGGGGAGTTCGGTATCCGGAGTCTTCGCGGCATGCTCAACGGTGTCGATGTTGAACTTCTTGGTGGTTTCGATGCTCACTTGTCGCCTCCCACAATCTTGGTCAAAACGGAGGTGAAGAAGCCCAACCCGTCGGTGTCGGACCCGCCGACGCCGTCGAGCGACTCGGGACCGAATCCGGGCTCCACTGCGTGCTCGGGGTGCGGCATAAGGCCCACTACGTTGCCGGCGGCGTTGGAGATGCCGGCGATGTCGCGGCGGGAGCCATTCGGGTTGAAGCCCACGTAGCGGAACACCACGCGGCCCTCTGCCTCGAGCGCGTCAAGGGTTT
The DNA here is from genome assembly GCF_059091165.1 of Arthrobacter sp. Hb9-2. Classification (NCBI taxonomy): domain Bacteria; kingdom Bacillati; phylum Actinomycetota; class Actinomycetes; order Micrococcales; family Micrococcaceae; genus Arthrobacter; species Arthrobacter sp. Hb9-2. The sequence goes on from NZ_JBNHGJ010000010.1 coordinate 96,601, forward strand.
TGTCATCCGCGAGGTACTGGCCGTCCTGGTTCTTGAGCGGCACAGTGATTTCCTGGCCGGCTTCGTAGTCCAGCGTCCATGCGGTGTTGCTGTTTTCGACACGCAGGACCTGGTCACGGCACATGAACTTCAGGTGGTCGTTCTTGATCATCGAACCGGGCAGCAGGTGCGACTCGGTGAGGATCTGGAAGCCATTGCAGATGCCGAGTACGGGAAGCTTGGCGTCGCTGTTGGCGGCATCGATGATCTTGGACATCAGCGGCGCGAAGCGGGCGATGGCGCCCGCACGGAGGTAGTCGCCGTAAGAGAAGCCGCCGGGAATCACGACGGCGTCGACGTCGCCAAGCTCTTTATCGGCATGCCAAAGCTCGACGGCGGTGCCGCCGGCCAGGCGGACCGCACGGGCGGCGTCGCGGTCATCCAAAGTGCCTGGGAACGTGACGACGCCGATCCGGGCGCCGGCGAGCCTGGCGGCACCGGAAGCGTTGGCGGCGACGGCCTCGCCGATCAGGGGAAGTTCAGTCATTTCAGGCCTCGACGACCTCGACGTTGACGACGTCCTCGATCACGGGATTGGACAGCAGGGTCTCTGCGGCGTCGCGCGCCTGGGCCAGGATCTCCTCGGTCACCTCGCCGTCGACGGTCAGTTCGAAGCGCTTGCCCTGGCGGACAGAACTGAAGCTGGTAAAGCCCAGCCGGGGGAGAGCGCCGACGATAGCCTTCCCCTGCGGGTCCAGAATCTCGGGCTTGGGCATAACGTCAACAACGATCCGGGGCATCCGGTAACTCCTGTGCGTGAGCTTGGGTAAGGGCGCAGCGGAGTGGTGCCGTCTCACGCCGTACCGAGGTGTTGATACACCTTGTTAAACCTTGTGGACGGGCGCTCCGCGAGCTTGCCACTCCATTCTACCGGCCGGAGCGCCCCAGCCTGTATTCGGCAAATTCCAGTCACCGGCGGCGGCCGGAACCCTGGATTTGAGGAGCAGCGGCGGGCGGTTCGCCGCGGGATCTGGAGTTGAGCCAAAGGTGTCACTAGGATTGCTGAATGGCTGCGAAATCGAGATCCGTGCTGTTGCCCATGGTTGCTGCGGCAGTGTTTGCCGGACTGGGGCGAATGGTGCTCCAGAAGATCAAAGCCGACCGGTTCGCGCGGGAAAACCGGGTCGCGGGGCCCTTGGATGAAAAGACCCGGCAGTGGATCAGCGACGTGGTGCGCACACCCCGGTAGCAGCGTCTGCCCGCACTCACTCTGAACTTGCCAGGGCGCCCTGCGGGGTGCCCTTTTCCATGCCACCGTGCCCTGCCCGGCGCAGGCGTGGAACTGGCGAAAGATTCTCATTGTGTCCTATGTCATATTGAGCTATCAGTCTGTACTCTTTGAATCGACTGGTCTCACGAAATGACAAGATCTGTAATTTCGCTGACGGCCAGTCATTTTCGGCCCGCAGTCGTGGCGGGGCCGGTACCTCGTGAAAGGGTTGCACGTGAGATCTACTGGAAAGAGTCCCTTACGGGGCGGGGGATTCCGGAAGGCTGCGGCGCTGGCCGTGGGTCTGCCTCTACTCCTCACCTCGATGGCCGTAAGTCCCGCTACCGCGGTGCCGGCCGGACAGGATATGGCAATAGCTGCAAAGAAGACCACGCCCGCGGAGTTCAAGGACGGACGCTACATCGTTGTCCTCGCGGGTGCGGCAGCTGCGGCCTACGAGGGTGAAACGCCGGGACTTGGGGCCACCAAGCCGCAGAGCGGCCGGAAGCTGGAACCCGGAAGTGCCAACTACAAGGCCTACGACGCCCATCTGCGCAAGCAGCAGCGTGAGGTCGCTGCCAGCAAGGGGGTTACTCCGGTAAAGCAGTTCACGGCTGCCCTCAACGGTTTCAGTGCCGAGCTGAACGCAGATCAGGCCATGGAGTTGTCCAGGGACAACCGGGTTCTGGCCGTGGCGCCGGATGTGGAGAATGCCCCGGACTACACCACCACTGACTTCCTCAAGCTGACTGGCCCCGACGGAGTCTGGGCAAAGCAGTTCGGCGGGGAAGCCAACGCCGGCAAAGGCGTTGTCGTAGGGGTCATCGATTCCGGGTACGCCCCGGACAACCCATTCCTGCAGGGCGAGCCAGTCCAGCCGCTGAGTGGTCCCGCGCAGGTGGGCGTGCCGTACCGGACCGCCGAGGACCGGATCGCCATGCTCAAGGCCGACGGCACCACCTTCGAAGGCGAATGCCAAAAGGGGCAGGGGACGGGCGCCTCATTCGACGGCTCCCAGTGCAACTCCAAGGTCATTGGCGCCAGGTACTTTGCCGATGCCTTCCTGCAGTCCGTACCGCCCGGAAACCGGGCCCCGGAAGAACTCATCTCACCGGTCGATGTCGGAAGCCACGGCACCCACACTGCCACTACCGCCGCAGGCAACGCGAACGTAGAGCAGGTGATTGACGGCTTGGGGTTCGGCAAAAGCTCCGGCGTTGCTCCCGCCGCAAAGGTCTCCGTCTACAAGATCTGCTGGGAGGACACCAACCCCGATACCGGAGGCTGCTACTCCTCCGCTTCGGTCGAAGCAGTGGATGCCGCCATCAAGGACGGCGTGGACGTCCTGAACTACTCGATTTCGGGCAACAACAACAGCACTACTGATCCGGTGGCACTGGCGTTCCTCAACGCTGCCGCCGCAGGGGTTTTTGTTTCCGCGTCCGCCGGCAACTCCGGCCCCACCGTCTCAACGGTCAACCACGCCTCACCCTGGCTGACCACGGTTGCAGCGTCCACCTTCCCGAGTGACCTGCTTGGCACCGTCAAGGTCTCCGACGGCTCGCTGTACCGCGGAGCTTCGATCATGAAATCGGAAGTTGCAGACAAACCGGTGGTCGTCGCCTCAGCTGCGGCAGCAGCAGGTGCTGCCAATCCGAACCTCTGCGGCCCCGGTTCCCTCGATGCTGCCAAGGTGGCTGGCAAGGTGGTGGTCTGCGACCGCGGCGTTGTGGACAGGACGGCCAAGAGCCAGGAGGTCCAGGACAAGGGCGGCGTCGGGATGATCCTGGTGAACCTCACCAGCAGCTCCGAAGATGCGGACAATCACGTGCTCCCCACGGTGCACGTCAACGCTCCGAAGAGCTTGGAACTGAAGTCCAAGATTGAAGCCAACCCCGCTTTGACAGTCAGCCTGGTCAAGGGGGACTTGACCGGAGAACCCGCTTCCCCGACGCCCCAGATCGCCGGCTTCTCCTCCCGCGGGCCAAGTCTTGCTTCCGGTGGCGACCTGCTGAAGCCGGATATCGCTGCACCCGGTGTGAACGTCCTCGCGGGCGTTTCCACCATCGGCAACGACGGCGAGCAGTTCGGCTTTATGTCCGGCACGTCCATGGCCGCACCGCACATCGCCGGTTTTGGGGCGCTGGTGCTCAGCAAACAGCCCAAGTGGACGCCTGCCATGGTCAAGTCGGCAATGATGACCACTGCCTACCCGCTGGTCAACGCTGACGGTTCACCCAACACAGATCCCTTCCAGGGCGGCGCGGGCCATATCGACTCAACCCGCTTCCTGGATCCAGGCCTGGTCTACAACTCGGGCGTCAAGGACTGGCTCGGCTTCCTCAACGGTCAAGGTGTAGAGACGGGGGTTCCACAGGCCGGCACCATTGCCGCCCGTGACCTGAACCTGCCGTCCATCGCGCTCGGCAGCCTGGTGGGGGAAGTGCAGGTCAAGCGCCAACTCACTGCCCTGGTTCCCGGGATGTACCGGCCGGAAGTCAACATGCCGGGCTTCAGCGTCCAAGTGGAGCCGAAGGCGCTGAACTTCGCGAAGGCAGGCCAGACCCGCGAGGTTACCCTGACCATCAGGAACGTGAGCGCTCCGGTGGGCAAGTTCAGCACCGGCACCCTGACCTGGAAGGGCCCGCGCACTGTGAGCTCTCCCATCGCCATTCGCCCTGTTGATGCCCAGATTGCCCCGTCGTTCTCCTTCAGCTCAGCCACGGGCAGCGGCAGCGGCACCATGGAACTGGTGTCCGGTTCGGACAACCCCATCAAGGTTGGGGTGGAAGGCCTGGCGCCGGTAAGCCAGACAGCCATCACGAAAACTCCCGGGGCGTACGCCCGGACAAATGATGCGCACAACGCGCTGCTTGAGGTAACGGTGCCCGCCGGGGCTTCATTCGCCCGCTTGGGTGTCCAGGCGCAATCGAACGACGTCGACTGGGACATGGTGGTCTACGCACCTAATGCTTCGGGCGGGGTGACGGCAACACAGGTGGCGACGGCTTCGGCCAGCGAGTTCCTGGATGTGGAGTCGCCGCGAGCGGGCACGTACTACATCGTGGCCAACCTGTACTCCACTCCTGACAATGGAGCAGCCAGCGCGTCCGTTCAGGCGGTCACGTTTGCGGGGGACGCCGGCAACCTCACGGTCGAACCGAACCCGATTGTGGCTCCGAACGGCACGGCCACCTCGGCCACGCTGGCTTGGACAGGCCTGTCCGAAGGGACTTACGCTTCGCGCCTCAGCCTGGGCGACAACGGCATCAGGACCTGGATCAACGTCCAGGTGGGCGGCGCCTCCGCTGCTCCTTCCGGAGCTCCGCAGGTAGCTCTCGCGGACGCGGTTCCCGGGGTCTAGCAGCCTGACGCTTACCGAACAGGATCCCCGGCGGTTGTACCGACCGGGGATCCTGCTTTTCCGGCTTTTTCCTCGGGCAGACGGCGTTGCCTTAGATGGCGCCGGAAGCTCCACTGACGTTACCCAGCAAAGAAGCCATTGTCTTCCAGCGCGAGATTTCGCATCCGTCCGTCCGCGTGAAGACCGCTTCAACTGAGCGGCCGTGAAACGTCCCTGTCACCACGGCGACCTGCGGTCCACCATATTGCTGCGTGCACAGCTTCGGAGGGCCCGGTTTGGGAAAGAAGATATCCTCGCCGTAGCGTTCCACCGCGGCCAGCGCAGCCTCAGGGTCCGGCACTGTGCTTTCAGTGGAAGGACGCCCGCCGTCGGCCACCAAGTGGAATTCGTGCTCGCCGGCGTCGGGGCTTTCCCGCAGCCGGATGGTCAGGTCGATCATGGCTGTCCGCCCCCGGACAAGGCGGCCAGTTCCAGGGCCAGCTTTTCCCGGAGTCCTGCTGCCTCGGCTGCAAAGGACCGCTGGTGCTCCACATAGGCAGCCTTGCCCTGCGGGGTTTCGATGGGGATGGCGGGGTAGCCCCACTCCACCAGGTCGTAGGGGGAAGCCTGCATGTCCATGGCCCGGATCCGCCACGACAGCTCAAAGCAGTCCATCACCAGCTCACTGGGCAGGGCGGGCAGCAGCTTGTACGCCCATTTATACAGGTCCATGTTGGCGTGCAGGCAGCCAGGCTGTTCAAGGTGCCGCTGGGTTTCCCGGCTGGGTGCCAGTTCGTTCAGCGGAATCGCGTCAGGGGTGTAGAAACGGAAGGCATCAAAGTGGCTGCAGCGGATCCGGTTGTCCTCCACCACCTTGTCCGTCCCGGCCGACCCGAGGCGCAGCTGCAGATACTCGTGGCGCAGGTCGAACCGGTCCTGGTGGTAGACCATTGCCCATTCATGGAGCCCGAAGCAGCCAAACTGCGCAGGGCGGGTGGCAGTGCCGCGCAGGATGATCGCGGCGAAGGCGACGGCATCCTTGCGGTCGGCGAGAAACGCGTCCCGGTCCATGGTGACCGCGGGGCTTCCCGGCGGCAGCCCGAGGAAGGCAAGTTCGCCGTCGTCGAGCGTCCGATAGTGTTTCCACCCGCGGCGGTCCGCTGCTTCCCGGCCCAGAAGAACGACGCCGGCGCCCGGGTGCCAGCGGCGGAGCTGGCCCGGTTTCTGGGTGTAGTAGGTAAAGAGGAAATCCTCCACCGGATGCTTTTCTCCGGCTGACCGGCGGGCAAGGTACGGGTCCGCGTAGCGGCTAATCCGCTGCTGGTGGGCTTCTTCCCTGGCCCGCCACTCGTCGGCCGCCAGGACGTTAAGCCGCTCCACCAGTAGCACCAAGTACATCCTTCGCAGCATCCCAGGCGCTGATTTCGCAACCGTTGGTGCGGGTAAAGGCAGCATCAACAGAAATCCCGTCCACTACGCCGGTAACGGTAGCTTCCTGCGGCCCGCCGTACTGCTCCGTGCAGACCTGGTCAGCCCGTTTCGGAGAGGGGCTCAGCAGCGCCGCGTTTTCCTTCAGGGCGGAGCAGGCAGCGTCTGCAGCGGGATGGTTGCTTTCTGCGTCAGGCCTACCGTCGACGCAGACCAGGGTGTAGTGGACCTCGGACTCGCCGGCGGACGGCTTGAAGGCGATGGCCAGTTCGGCGTTGCCCTGCCCGGGGCCTGATGACGGCGCAGCAGGCTCGGGGGCCGGCGCGGGCACGGAAGTCTCAGCCTCAGGGTCGGCGCTGCCCGAAGGGGCAGGCGAACCTGGCGATGCCGTCGAGGAAACGGAGGCCGAGGGCGAGGCTGAGGCGTCACCGGTAGGACTTTCCCCGCCCCCGTCCGGGGTGCAGGCGGGCAGCAGTGCCGCCACGAACAACAGCGCCGCGATGCGGAAGTGCATGGTGGCTTTAGGACGCCTTGGGCGGGGACAACCCGCTGGGCGCATCACATGCACTGTGTCCCGTGAATGCATATTGAGCCGGCGCTGTGGCAAGTCCGTCATGATGCCATTCTACTGCCGCGGTCCTGAGGGCTGGCTAAGAGTGCCGGCCTTGGGAGGTGGCTGCAATGAGTCCCATCATGGACGCGTGCAGTTCACTGACCTGGTTTCGGGTCAGGCCCAGGCGTTCCATCATGGTTCCGGGTACATTGAGGGCCTCCTGTCGAAGGGACGCTCCTTCGGGAGTGAGACCGACGGCGAGGGCGCGCTCGTTGCCGTCCACCCGCCGTCGTGAAATGAGCCCTGACGCTTCAAGCCGCCGCAGCAAGGGCGAGATGGTGGCCGGTTCCTGTGCCAAGGCATCGCTGATGTTGCGGACGGTGCGCGGGCTGGATTCCCAGAGGCACAGCATAACCAGGTATTGCGGGTGGGTGAGGTTCAGCTTCTCAAGCACGGGTTTGTACGCACCCACCACGCTGCGTGACGCGACGGTCAGGGCGAAGCAGAGCTGGTGCTCAAGCAGCAGATCGTTGTCCTCCGGGACGTCTACGCCGGCGGTTGCAGTCCTCGCTGGGGTGGAAGTGCTGGATGCAGTGGTCATCGGGGCCTCCAATTGTTAGGGCACTAATTATTAGCGTACACTGTGGATAAGAAAAAGGGATCACTGGAAGGAGCCAGTTCATGGGTAAGGCCAGCTCAGAGGGCAAGGAAAACGCCTCGCAGCGCTTCATGCGGGCAACCGGCAAGCTGCGTGCCATCTTCGGTCCTGCAAACCGGTCCTCCCTCATGCACGACATGACAGCGGAAAACCGCAGGCTCCTGGCCCAGCGCGAGGCTGAAACCCAGCAGTGGGAAACGGTCACCCGGCCGGACGGCAGCACCTATGTGGTGCCCAGGAACCCCGGCGACAAGTCCCTCCGCTGAGATTGGAACCCGGAGCCTTTTATGGCGCCCGGGCGTAAAATAAGGGCACTGACTCCGCGAGGAGCAGCTGCCGTTCTTGGGATTGGCTCTTCGTTCCCCTGTATGCAGAAAGGGGGTGGAAAACAGTGCCGCATGTACTCAGCGGGTTCATGAACGCGACCGACAAGCTCCGCTTCTTCTTTGGGCCGGCCACCCGCCTGGACTCCAGCCTTCCGGTGGTGCACAAGCATGACGAGTTCGAGCAGGCTTCGGAGGAGGAACTCACACACTTTGTGGTGGAGACCGATACCTCCGGCCACCACTACGCCGTACGCCGCGAAGACCTCGAGAAGGAGGCCTGACGTCGGCCTTGCCGGGAAGCAATGCCGTGGTCACCCCCGGAAAACACAAAATGCACTGGTCAGGGAAGAAATCCCCGGCCAGTGCATTTTTATGTTTTCGGAACCGCCGGTCAGCGGCCGGTGCCTCCGTAGACGGTGGCTTCGTTGTCGCTGTCCAATTCAAAGGCCCGGTGGATGACGCGTACGGCCTCATCCAGGAGGTCCGCATGGGTAACAACCGAGATGCGGATTTCTGACGTGGAGATCATGTTGATGTTGATCCCGGCATCCGAGAGTGCCTTGAAGAACGTGGCGGAGACCCCGGGGTGGGAACGCATGCCGGCGCCGATCAGGGAGAGCTTGCCGATCTGCTCGTTGTACTCGATGCTTTCGAAGCCGATCTGGTCCTGGGCTGCGTGGAGGGCCGTCAGGGCGTCGGCACCTTCCACGATGGGCAGTGTGAAGGAGATATCCGTCCGGCCGGTGCCATGCGTGGAAACGTTCTGCACGATCATGTCGATGTTCGAATGGGCATCGGCGATGACCTGGAAGATGGCGGCCGCTTTGCCGGGGATATCCGGAACGCCAACAACGGTGACCTTGGCTTCGGAACGGTCGTGTGCGACGCCGGAGATGATTGGCTGCTCCAAGGCAACTCCCTCTTGTGTGGTGATCTTGTCTTCGGCGCTGGGAATGACCCAGGTGCCTTCGTGCTGGCTGAATGACGAGCGGACGTGCAGCGGCACACCGAACCTGCGCGCGTACTCCACGCAGCGAAGGTGCAGGATCTTGGCGCCGGAGGCTGCGAGCTCCAGCATCTCCTCGCTGGAGATCGTGTCGATCTTCTGGGCTGAAGGGACAACGCGCGGATCGGCGGTGTAGATGCCGTCCACGTCCGTGTAGATCTCGCAGACGTCGGCTTCGAGGGCTGCTGCCAGCGCTACGGCCGTGGTGTCCGAACCGCCCCGGCCCAGGGTGGTGATCTCGTTGGTGGCCCGGCTCATGCCTTGGAAACCCGCCACGATGGCGATATTGCCCTTATCCAGTGCAGTGCGGATACGGTGGGGATCGACGTCGATGATCCTGGCTTTGCCGTGGATGCCGTCCGTAATCATACCGGCCTGGGAGCCCGTGAAGGATTGGGCGGAGGCGCCCAGTTTGTTGATTGCCATGGCCAGGAGCGCCATCGAGATGCGCTCACCGGCAGAGAGCAGCATGTCCATCTCGCGGGCCGGGGCAGAGTCCGTTACCTGGCCTGCGAGATCCAGGAGTTCATCGGTGGTGTCACCCATGGCCGAGACCACAACAACCACCTCATTGCCCGCCACCTGGGCGTCCACCACGCGCTTGGCCACGCGCTTAATGCCGTCTGCGTCCGCCACGGAGGAACCACCGAACTTCTGCACGATGAGCTGTTTGGTGACGGCACGGCCGACGGGCAGCTCCTGTGGCTGCGTTGCGTTGTGCACTTCGGTAGTGGGCGTACTCATGCGCGTACCTTCATTGGATCAATTGGAGTCCGGCCAGACAGCCGTAACGCTGTGCTGGCCCTGACGCTGGGAACTAGCGCCATCGTTGGCGCGACTTCTGGTTCCAGTTTATCGCCGTGCAAGGCCGGGCGTTGAATTGTGACCGAATCTCAGCCCGGGGAAGGACCGGCCGGGGAGCCCCGCAGGCGTACGCTCAGACTGTCAAAATGCATAAGAAGACTGTGGGGGACAGGTGCGTGATACATGGCAATGATTTCTGAATTACCGGAGGCTGCGGACGGGCCGGAACCGGACGACGGCATAACGGCACGGGCTGTGAGCCGCAGCTTCGGCGCGGTGCGCGCCGTCGAACACATGGACTTCCATGCGCCGGCCGGGAAGGTGACCGCCCTGATCGGCCCGAACGGGGCGGGGAAAACAACGCTGCTGCTGATGCTGGCGTCGTTGCTGGCACCGGATGCCGGCAGCATCAGCGTGGACGGACTCGATCCGCGCCGGGACCGGGCGGAAGTGCGCAGGCGATTGGGGTGGATGCCGGACACCCTGGGCGTATGGGAGTCCCTGACGGCGCGGGAAATTCTCACCCAGATGGCCCGCTTCTACCGGCTCCCGGCCCAAGGCATCGGGAAGAGGGTCGCGGAGATGCTCGAACGGGTGCGGCTGGACGACCTTGCGGACCAGCCGGCGCGGGTGCTGTCCCGTGGGCAGCAGCAGCGTCTCAGCCTTGCCCGGGCACTGATCCATGACCCCTCCGTCCTGCTCCTCGATGAGCCCGCATCGGGGCTGGATCCGGGTTCCCGTGTGGAGCTCCGAATCATGCTCCGGCAACTCGCGGCAGAGGGCAAAGCCGTGGTGGTCTCCTCCCACGTGCTGAGCGAACTGGACGAAATTGCCGATGGCGCGGTTTTCGTGAACAAGGGCCGTACGGTCCGGCGTCAAACCATCGAAGAGGCTGCCGCAGCCGGGCGCCGTTACGCAGTCACCGCCTCTGATATCGCCGCACTTGCTGCCAGGCTCACCGGACTGGGGCTGGCGTTCCGCCGCGAAGACGGGCGGCGTCCGTCCGTGAGTTTGATGCTGGCAACCGACGACGACGCCGAACGGCTGCTGCGCGACCTGGTGCTGGCCGGCGTCGGGGTAAGTTCCTTCGCCCCCGCTTCCGGGGCCCTTGAAGAGACTTACATGAGCCTTGAGGGGGAACGGCAATGAGCCACGCGACAGAAGACCGGCAACATACGGCCAGCCACGGAACCACGGGCGGCTACCTGCCCGGTGTCAGGGACGTGGTGGTCCTGGAGCTCAAGCAGCGGCTGCGGTCCCGGGGCTGGTACATCATGCTGGCCATCTGGTTTGTCCTCACCGGGCTCGTGACCTGGCTGACGTGGGCCAGCTGGAACGCATCCCAAGCCGCACAGCGCGAAATCCCCGGTTATGTCCCGCCGCCCGAGTCGGGGCCCGGGTCCATGATCTTCGAGGTGGTCCTGGCCTTTGTCCTGCTGTTTGCGTTGCTCGTTGCCCCGGCGCTCTCCGCCAACGCAGTGAACGGTGACCGCGCAGGCGGCACGCTGGCCATCCTCCAGGTGACGTTGCTTCAGCCCGGCCAAATCCTGTGGGGCAAGTTTTTCGCAGCATGGGCGGCAGCACTCGCGTTCCTGGTGGCCAGCACCCCGTTCCTGGTGATCGGAGTGGCGCTGGGCGGAATGACTCCCGGCCATGTGCTGGTGGCGTTGCTCATGCTCGCTGTTGAGGTGGGGGTTGTGTGTGCCATCGGTGTGGGCATCTCGGCGCTCGCAGGCAGGCCGCTGTTCTCCATCGTGGTCACGTACCTGGCAGTGGCCGGGCTGGCGGTTGGCACGCTGATTGCCTTTGGGCTGGGCGCGGGGCTTACCCAGGGCACGGTCCTGGCGAACCAGGCCCAGCACCGCGCGTACGAGCCGCTAAATAGCGGGCCGGTGGAACCGGAGTACACCTGCTCAGGGCCGTTGCAGGAGCAGATGGTTATGCGGAGCGAACGGGTGGCGTGGTTGCTGGCCATGAATCCCTACGTGGTGGTGGCAGACGCCATACCGTACAAAGACCGCTCGCAGGAGCGCAGCTTCTCCTCAGTGGGGGCGATAGAAGGTATCAGCCAGGGAGCCCGCTCCGCGCTTGCCGGTCCTGAGGGCACGTATCCGTGCGCCAATGGGGAGGTCAAGCCTCGGTACCTGGCACAGTCCACACCAATGTGGCCGCTGGGACTGGGCCTGCAGCTCCTGATTGCCGCGTTGCTCATGTGGCTTGGCTGGCGTTCGCTCCGTACGCCTGCGCACCGGCTGGCCCGGGGCACGCGTATCGCTTAAGCCAATCTTGGCTGAGCTACTCTGGACAGGCCCGGCCGGGGCGGGGGAATGAGTGCTGCGGGTTGTCCAGCCTGAACATCAGCAGGGGGAAGCCTTTGCCGGCCGTTTCCTGGTCTGCCGGGAGAAAGGGGTCCCGCCGGAATCCAAGGCTTTGGAGGAGCCGGATGGAGGGACAGTTTGGTTCGTAGACTGCCGCGACGGCCGTACTGATTCCGCAGTGCGTGAAGAGCCACTCGACCAGCACCGCCGCAGCCTCACGGCCGTAACCCTGTTTGTGGTAATCGGTATTGAGGACATAGGCCAACGCTGCCTCCCCGGCAGGATGTTTGCCGGGGGCGAGCACACCCGTCGCGGCCAGGGCTGTGCTGTTCCACGTACGCGCGTCACCAATTACTTCTCCTGATTCCCGCAGGGTAATTGCCCAGCCGTAGTTGAACCAGGTGCCGTTGGAGGCCGCGCCCAGGGCCAGGAGCTGTGTCAGTCTTTCCCTGTTTGCCTCGGAGGTAAGGGGATTGTGCGAGAGGTATTGGGTGACCGAAGGGTCGCTCCGGTACGTGTGGATGGCGGCCTCGTCCGAACCATGGATCAGGCGCAGGACGAGCCGCTGGGTTACCAGCGGCCTTGGCTCTCCCGGGAGCATGTGGGCCAAATCCTCAGGTCAGGGCGTTGCGGCGGCCCTCGAAAGCACGCCCCAGCGTAACCTCGTCCGCGTATTCGAGGTCGCCGCCCACCGGCAGCCCGGAGGCCAGCCTGGTCACGGTAATCCCGATCGTCTTCAGCATCCGGGCCAGGTAGGTGGCTGTAGCTTCTCCCTCAAGGTTCGGATCCGTCGCAATAATCACTTCCTGGATGGCGCCGTCGTTCAGCCGGGTAAGGAGCTCCCGGATCCGCAACTGCTCCGGGCCGATACCGGCGATCGGATTAATGGCTCCGCCCAGAACGTGGTACCTGCCCCGGAACGAACGGGTGCGTTCCACGGCGAGGACGTCTTTTGATTCCTCCACTACGCAGATCACAGCCGGATCGCGTCGGGGGTCACGGCAGATATTGCATTGTTCCTGCTCGGTGACGTTGCCGCAGACGGTGCAGAACTTGACCCGTTCCTTGACGGACGTGATGGCGTCCACCAGCCGCTTCATGTCCTGGGGGTCTGCTTCAAGGATATGGAACGCCAGCCGCTGTGCGGATTTTGGGCCCACGCCGGGAAGGCGTCCGAGCTCGTCAATCAGCTCTTGGACAGCACCTTCGTACACGTTTTTCCTCTTTAGCTAGGGGCGGACAGTGGTTGGATCAGTAGCGGGGTGAAACGGGACTTCCGTCGAGGGAACGCTCTTCGATCAGCTTCCCGCCGAGGATACGTTCCACCGCCGCACGGCCGAAGACCCCGGATTCCTCAATGGTCTCATCGTCGGCGCTGGGGATGTCCTGCACGTAGGTTGCCGCCGCGGGAACGGCCCGGGCAGGGGCTTTTGCCCGGCCCGCCTCGGCCTCCGGGCTGTTGGACAGGCGCTGATACAGGCTTTGCCGGCTACCGGCAGCAGCAGGTAAATCGGCGGGAACCGGGGAAGCCGCGGGGGCAGTGGTCGGAGCAGGGGCAGCCGCGGGGGCAGCGGCCGAAGCAGGGGAAGCCGCAGGGGCAGCGTGGGCAGGTGCGGCCGCGGCTGAAGCCATGGCGTATTCCCGGGCCGGAACTGGAACGGAACTCGCGGGGACGTTAGCTGCGGACACCGCGCCCGAAGGGGCAGTGCCGGAGGGAGCGGTGACTGAGGGAACCGCACCCGAGGGAACGGCACCCGAGGGAACGGGGCTCTGGGTAGCCGGTTCCGCAATTGTCGCCCTCGTACTCGCCTTCGTGGGCGGGGTCGCAGTTGGCGCCAAACCCCACTCGGCGTCCACGGAAGCCACCGCATTGGAAACGGGGATGGAAGGCGGAATCTGGGCGGTAGCCGGCTCGTACCGCGTGGCTGACGGAGCCGCAACTGCTTCCTTTTCGCGCAACCCGGAAGTGGTGTTCCTGCCCACGTTGCTGGCTTCCCCCACAACCCACACGCCCGGTGCCTGCTCAATCGCACGCGCCCAGGGATCGGAGGCGTCTGTGGCCGGGGCTTGGGCCGTTGGAGTTTTGGCAGTTGCGGTTTCGGTGCGGGGTTCCGTACCAGCATGTGTGCCCTGCTGGCGTAAGCCGGTTGCGGCGGAGATGCCACCCGGGGCGGCGGCCGGAGCGGAGCGGACATCGGAGCGCGCGGAAGGGTCCCATTCCATGGGAGGCTCTTCTTCCAGCGGTGGCACGTCTTCATCCCGGGGCGGGCCCCAGTCGTCATCCGAGTAGGAGTAGTCTTCAACGCTGCCACTGTAAGAGTCAGCTTGAGCTGAGGGGGTTGCTGAAGGGACCGCCAACGGCTCAGCCTGGGAAGTGCCGGCGGTGGGTGCGCGCTGAACCTGGGAAGGGCTACTTCCTGGTGCAGACTGACGTTTTTCTCCTGCTTGGAGCCTGGCGCCAATCGAGCCGATGCTCCCGGCCGGGCCTTCGGTTTGTGGCGCTGTTGGACCGGGTAGCTGCCCCTGGCCAGCACTTGCCGGAGCAGAGGGCGCCGGTGCATCCGTCGTCGCCGACCCGGGTGCAGGCGCCAGTCCCCAGGCAACATCAGCTGAAGTCGCCGGACCAGTTGCCGGTGCTGGCCGGCTAGCGGGTGCTTTTGGGTTTGGCTCAGAGCTCGCCCGGCCGGCGCTTCCGCCGGCCACCGCATTGATCTGGCAGTCAATGCCCACAGTTTTATGGATCGCCTGCCGAAGGTTCTCCGAATGGTCTGCCCGGCCAAAAGCGCCGGCGAGTCCGGTCGTGGTGAATGAAAGCGTGAGCGTGTGGCCGTCAAACGCAGTGACTTGAGCGTTTGGTTCAACAAGTGCCCAGGTGCTGCGCTTGATCTTGGAAAGCGTCTGCAGGACATCCGGCCATGCCCGACGCAGCACTTCCACGTCGCCCATGGCTGCAGGGGAAGCGGCGGGAACAGATCCGGCAGGGGCCGTTTCGGGCCGGCCAGCTGCAGGGGCGCTGTGGGCAGCCGGAGCCGAACCCTGCCCGTTGTCGGCAGTCGGCGTCCCGCTGGCAGGGCCTTCTGCGGCCGCCCTGTGTGCCACGGCGGGACGGGACTCGATGCGGGCAGTCCGGGAGTCTGCGGCGGGCTCGACTGGCCAGTCGCTGGTGCTTACCCGGGGAGCGGTCAACTGGGCACGATGGTCCGGCTCCACCGGGTCCACCGGGTCCACCGGCTTGAACGTTGCGGCAGGGGCCGGGGAGGAGGCAGGTGCCGGCTCGGGAGCGGCTGCGGCCCCCGCGGGCTCGTGGCTGGCGGGCTGGGCGGTGGTGGATTGAGTGGTGGCCGGGGGCACGGGGCGTGAAGGTCCGGACATCACCGGTTCCGG